>DAOWMZ010000012.1 GCA_030642845.1 Candidatus Zixiibacteriota bacterium | reverse complement strand
TTCCAGTAATTCTGACAGGTTTTCGAGAGTTACTCCTTTAACCATTTCAGTCGGTACGACTGATACGGTATAAGAGGAACGGCTGTCAATAATACGTCTCCCTTCACGATCAAAAACTATTCCCCTTTTAGGAGTTAGCGGGATAACTCTTAAACGATTATTTTCTGACTGGTCTGCTAATGTTTCATGGTTGATAATCTGTAGTTTGAACAATCCGCTTAACAAAAAAGCTAATACAAGAGTGATAACCAGCAAAGCTACTTTTTCACGCTGGTCTATGTTCAAAATTAATTGCTTCATGGTATTTAGAAAAGTGACTTAATCTTAAGAAAAGTTATACGACCTTCTTTTATTAGAAAGAAAATCCATCCAATTATAGTTGTATAAAGAGCCCCGGGGAAAACATTGGTAATAAGCAAATATCCGAATCCATCGATACTATTTATCATTAGAATTGATATACTGTACGGTATTACACCAATAAAAATAAGCAGCAATCGGGAATATAATGATTCCAGATTTAATCTTTCCCTGATATGATATGTTCCAATTCCAAGAGCAGCAGTTGTAAGGAAATAAGCTCCGAACAAATGAGGAGTTCCGGCAGATAAAATCAAGCCTGCTGCAGCTCCAAACCACAAGGCCATTATCTCGGATTTATAAATGGCCACAATCATCACTAACAAAGCAGTGATATTGATACTAACGCCATAGATAGTAGTCAGATCCTGAAGAACTACTTTGAACAGAGCAATTATTAGAAGATAAATAATATATGGTAAAATTCTCACATTTCACCTTCAGTCATTAACACAAAGACCTCTTCGACTGAATGAAAATTAACCGCCGGAGTTAATTTAACATGGCAGAACGGTTCAGTTTCATCTCTTTCAACTTCAGTCACATACCCAACGATCAAACCTGAGGGATAAACTCCTCCAAGACCGGAAGAAATAACAGTGTCGCCCACAACAATGGAACCATGTAGTGGGAAATTGTCCAGAATCATCCCACCCGACATTTTATATTTTACAATTCCCATCTCTCTGCTCGATGCTACCCGTGCTGCTACACGGTTGGAAGGATCGGTCAGAAATTGCACGGTAGCGAAATCAAGTGTTGTTGATGATATTCTACCAACCAGTCCATCCTGATTTATAACCGGATTGTTATTGAATACGGAATCATTAATTCCCTAATTTATACTGGCCGACATTGGCATTTTATATCCTGAAACAGAAATAACTACAGCCGGCATCAGATGATACCCAAGAGGTGGATTAAACCCTAAAGCAGATCTTAATCTGATATTCTCCCTAATAATTTCTTTATATTCCGATAACTGCAGAGATAATCTCATAAGCGATTCACGCAACTGGTCGTTAGCATCAGATTGAGTTATCATAATCTCAATGAAATTTTCTATTTTGTAAAAGGGGTAATACAGCCCGGACAATACAGTTTGATCAAGAGATTCATTAATATCTGAAGGACCAAAGATAAGCAGCAAGCTAAGAATCAGGACAACGGAAACATTTATATATCGTCCGTGCCTGGAAAACTGTGTTGAAATCCAGTTCATAAAGAAACGGCATCCCTGCCTTTTTTAGAATTATTCCACGTTATCAATAAGATCCAGAACATCTCCCGGTGATGATGCTTGTATCAGTTTTTGGCGATTTTCTTCTGATTTCATCAGATAAGATAATCTGGCCATCACATTAAGGTGTGCTCCAATGGCATCTTCCGGAGCTGCAATCAGGAAAAACAGATGAACTTTTTTGTGATCCATCGCATCAAATTCCACCCCATCCTCGCTGCGGCCAAAGGCAATCACAATCCCCTTAACAGATTTTGTTTTGGCATGAGGAAAAGCCACGCCATAACCTACTCCGGTGGTAACAAGATTCTCTCTATCCTGAACGTCCTTTAAAAGCTTTTCAGAATCTTTTACCATAGGTGAATCGGATGCCAGTTCCACCAATTCTTTAATTATATCATCTTTGTTTGATGCTTCAAGATCAAACCTGACCAATGTTTCATCACAAAACCTGGATAGTTTCATTATAATCCTTCTTTACAGCTTTTCCGATTCGTCCATCAGGAGAACCGGGACATTATCGACAATTTTGAATTTAAGCTGGCACTTTTTACAGACCAAACTTCCCTGATCGTCACTTAATTGAATTTTTTCTTTACACTGGGGACATACCAGTTTGCTTAATAGTCTATCAGATAAAGTCATATACTACTCCTCAAAAACTCCCATTGCTCTGTATTTTTTCAACCTGCTAAGAAGGAGTTCATCGATTGACATTTTTTCACATCTTGTCAAAGCATCCATAATTGCCTTTTTTACATTCGCAGCAGCAGCTATTGGATCACAATGAGCACCGCATTTCGGTTCTGGTATAATAAAATCGACAACATTAAGTTCCGCATTATCGGCAGAAGTTACTTTCAGAGCTTCGGCAGCCTCCGGTGCTTTGACAGCATCACGCCAGAGAATAGCAGCACATCCCTCGGGAGAAATAACAGAATACCATGCGTATTCCATCATCATCACCACATCACCAACTCCGATTCCAAGAGCACCGCCTGATGCCCCTTCACCAATTATGACAATAACGATTGGCACTCTGAGTCGAAACATCTGACGAATATTATGGGCAATGGCTTCTGCTTGTCCTCTTTCCTCCGCACCTATTCCGGGAAAAGCACCCGGAGTATCAATAAGCACAACAATTGGAACATTAAATTTTTCAGCCAGTTCAAACAAACGCATCGCTTTGCGGTAACCTTCGGGATGAGCCATACCGAAATTTCTGATAACCTTCTGCTTGGTATCTCTTCCTTTTTGCTGACCGACAAACATTACCGGCTTGTCATCGAGATACCCAAATCCTCCAATCATTGCTTTATCATCAGCAAAAAAACGATCGCCATGAAGTTCGATAAAGCCAGTTGACATATTATTTATATAATCGAGTGTATAAGGTCTTTTGGGGTGGCGAGAAATTTGTACCATTTGCCATCTGGTAAGGTTCGAATAGGTTTTTTCCCGCAGCTTATCTAATTTTTTCTCAAGAGATTCGATTTCGCTATTTAGCTCAAAATCCTCTCCGATAGCAAAATCTTTCATATCGGAGATTTTTTTCTCTAACTCAAAAATTGGTTTCTCAAATTCGAGAAATGGACGATCACTCATACTTTATCCTAAACAAATTATTTCCAAAATCAAACAACCTCATTTGGAGGCAAAACCTCCATTAACCCAACAAGATATAAAATAGGTTTACAATAACAACCATAAAATGGCATAATTTAAATTGTTGATCATTATTTATTAGGGCTTGCTAAATAATTATCGTGCACGGCAGTCGCCCTCGTCTGCCGAAGATATTGGAATGTAAACAAGGGGCACACGGGGACGTATGCCGCCCACAGAATACAACCATAAAATGCATAATAATAAATAGTAATAATTATCAATGTTAGCAGAAGCAGCTATGCTGTCTATTGGCGGTTGATTGGCTGGGAAACAGGTAAAATGGTGATCAGAATTAGGTTCATCATAAGTATTAGCGGTAGAAGACAATATGAGACTATACCCGGCTGATATTTGGTGAAATATTTCCAAACGGTAAAATGGTGATAAAGATTTCTTTTAAATTTACTCGCGTTACTCCCTTTGCCCCATAAATGTACTCCCCCTGCTTCCGGTACATAGTAATTGATATAGCCGGATTCACTCAAACGATTACATAGATCAACATCTTCCATAAACATAAAGAATCGATGATCAAATCCCCCTATATTATTAAACAAATCACGGCGGATCATCATCATCGTTCCTGCAGCAGCCGGTATCGGTGTAACTGAATCATAATCCGGGAGAGTATATCTATTGCCATTGCTTAAATATTTCGAAAATGCTGATCCTCTTGAGAATACCATATTTTCATAATTGGGCAGTTTGCGGCAGGTGGACTGGAATGAGCCATCGGGGAAACGCATTCTTCCGACAGCAGTTCCTGCTTTTTGCCTGGAGCGAATAACATCCTGAAGATTTTCTATGGCATCTTTATCAATACTGACATCAGGATTTAAGAATAACAAATAATCACCAGTAGCTTTTTCAGCAGCAATATTACATGCTACTCCAAAACCAAGATTTTCAGAATTTCGAATGATCTTTGCATCAGGGAAATATTTTTCGATTACATCTGTTGAATTATCCGAGGAACAGTTATCAACATTTATAATTTCCAGGGGAGTACCATTAGTATTTTTCTGAATGCTTTTCAGACAATTCTCAAGCGGCGGCATGGAATTATACGTTATAATAACAATTGAAACTGCACTGTAATCATGACTCATAATAAAATTCTACTTCAGCTTTCCAAAAATCGATTTTAATCTTAACCACCAAACCATATAAATCGCTTCACGAACAATCTTCTTAGACATTTTGGACACTCCGGCTGTACGATCAACAAAAATTATAGGAATTTCCTTGATTGTAAAGCCTCTTTTCCACACTCTCATTGACATTTCGATCTGAAATGAGTAACCCGATGACTCAATAGCATCCAGATTGATTTTCTCTAAGACTTTACGGCGAAAGCACTTAAAGCCACCAGTAGCATCGCGAAGAGGCAGGCCGGTTACAATTCTGGTATAAGCATTGGCAAAATATGATAAAAGAAGCCGCGACATCGGCCAGTTTATCACATTAACACCTTTTATATACCGTGAACCTATTACCAAATCATAATGCTGAATTTCCTTCAGAAAGTTCTTGATATACTCCGGTCCATGAGAAAAATCTGCATCCATCTCAAAAATATAATCAAACTGTCTTTCAATGGCCCACTTAAATCCGGCAATATAAGCCTGGCCAAGACCTTCTTTATTAGGACGATGCAATACCTCTACTTTGTTTAATTCTTCCGACAGTTTATCTGCAAGCTGACCGGTTCCGTCTGGAGAATTATCATCAACAATCAAAACATGTATCCGCGGATCAAGAGGTATTACCGCGTGAACTATTTTTTCTATATTTTCCTTCTCATTGTAAGTAGGAAATATTATCAAAGCACGTTGTGTGTGCGGCATCAGGAGATCTCTTTCAATTTATTTCGGTCCCTAATTGTTTGATAACCATAAAAGCCAAAAATAACAAACAAATATAATCCTGTCAACCATGTCACTAATTTACCTGTACGATATCTTTGCGATTTATACACAAATGATACTTCTTTGGCTCCATCAGAAAGGACAACAGCTCGGAAAGAGCCATAGGCTCTTAGTATTTTGGCATCATGTCCATCAACAGTTGCCTGCCAGGCATCATAATAATTATCAGTTAAAATCAGTATTTTATTACCGGTTACATTCAAACCGACTATCACGGTATCTTCGGCATAATGAACAATCCAGGCTGAGTCAGATTTTAAGGTGTCCGGCAAAATTTCCAATCCCGGTTCTTCTTCAAGATAAACAATATTTCTAAGACTGTCAGTCCCTTCTATCACCAGTGGATAAATATCCTTACGGTCACTAAACACTTTATAATCATCCACAATATAAGCCCGTGGGAAAGCGTTATCGTTTTGAATAATTTGAATACCGCCCTGTGAAAACACAACCGTGGCAGGTAAATCGCCTAAATAATTATCAGGTAGTTTCTGATTCGACGGAAGGGTCAGATATTTCGCTCCAACCAAATTTAGGAATCTGGGATTTCCCCGATTCTTAGCCGATGGTCCACCTAATAGATCATCATACCATCGCAATTGGTTGCCATGATACCCGACAACAACCGGGATTTTATGGTATGGCAGCAAATCAGCTGGAAGTACCTGAAAATTAAAAACGCGAAAATTCTCATTCTTTGAAGTAAGAAATTCTGTTACAGAATTTGGCTTCCAAGTTTGATCCGCATCATAAGTACTGATAAACCGACTGTTGAACCTAACCCCATCAATTACCGGTACAAATGCCAGAACAACCAGAATACCTGTTCCCATCTTTTTGGTTTTATATAACCAGATGCATAACGAAGCTAATGTAACAAAAAGAAAAGCCATCCAGATTCCCGATGTAATTGACGGAAGATTACGGTAGGCAGCATCAAGTTTGGTGAATCCCTGCTGGATCATTGTGGTCGATGCTTCCCCGTAGAAAAATGTACACCACAAGTTTAACATGCTCTTTCCAGCTACTGAAAAAAGCAATCCCATCAAAAGCAAAAAGCCCGGCATTCCCCATAAGAGATAGTTAAATTTGGGACTTAGTCCCTCTTTTTCTTTGTTGGATTCAATTAGTTTTTGAATTCCGAAACCTGCTAAAATTGCTGCTGAGAATGAGAAGATAAACATAATCATTGAGGGTGCTCGAAGAGAGCTTACTTTGGGTACAAGATAATAAAAGAGTTTGAAAACAGGAGTTGTCTCCCCCACTGCATATAGTAAAGCTAAAATTGCTAACCCGCCGAAGAAATAGACTATCTTTCTCCGAACAAAAACCAGAGCTAATAAAGCGAGGAAGAATGTTACTCCGCCCACCGCTTCTGAATTATCTTTAAATGCATTCTTACCCCAGTACATAGTATTTGTCCCCTGGGCATTGGTACCGGGGAATTCAGGGACTATTAACGACATGGTCTCTTCTTCATGCATCGACCACGAAGTAGCCCAGTCCCACCCTTTTTTGGAATCAGCTCTTGGGGAATATTCGCTGGTATATAAATAACCGGGATAAAACTGTATCGCTGATAAAAGTAATCCGATTACTACTGCATATACAATAAGAATACTCGGTTTCACTAATAAGCCAAATTTTCCGTTTTCTTTCCAAAGCAGTATTAATTTATAAAGAGAAAACAATCCAACCACCCAAAGAGTAAAATAGGACATCTGGGGGTGAGGAGATAATATAATCACACCAATTACCAAACCTAATACTGTAAAATTAAAGAATGGTTTTCTTTCAAATCCTCGGTCCAAAAAGAGCAACACCAATGGGAAAAGGGTAGTGACAAATATTTTGCCATCATGACCGGGAGCAACCAAAGAAATTAGATATGCAGCGAACATATAACATGAAGCTGAAATCAGTGAGGGAATTTTTGAAAGCTTAAATTGTCTCGCAGCAAAATACATAAATATTCCGGCTAAGAAAATATGCATAAACAAAATAATCCCCAGCATTCGATGCAGTGGTCCGAAATATTTCAGAAATGACAGAGGATAAAAAATGTCGCCGTGGAAAGCTTCCACATAAGGCATCCCTCCGAAGATATAAGGATTCCATTGTGGCACAGAACCATTATCACTAACATAATCGACTAACAATTGGCGAAAGAAAATACCGGCCTGTATCTGATCAGAACCATAGAGCATCTTATCCGAAAAAAGAAAATCACTAAACAAAAAGATTAACGAAATAAGAATTAATAGAAATGCAACTGGGATAAAATATGGAGAACCTTCAAAATCAAAACTTCGTTTCCGAATTCTTTCTTTTCGAGGTGCTGTTTTAGTCTTTTTGGCCAAAATAACTCCAGATATTTTTTTTATTTTCTAATAATCAGGGCAATTAATGCTGCCAACGTCTCAATTATAATTGCCCACAATCGGGCGGCTATTGCAATTGCTGGTCCAATAGGACCGACAAACGGGGTCAGCATTGTTCCCATTACTAATTCACGCGGGCCAAACCCGCCCGGTGCTACCAGAGTTAAATAGCCAATCTGGTAAGCAGCATTAAACAGACCGATACAGACAACAGGACTAATATTACTGTCTGCCGTAACTGCTCTCACAAACAGCCAGAAAGCAGTCCCATAACATGTCCAACCAATACAATAACCCAGAAAGATAGTCATAGCAACTTTTTTATCCAGCCTGAATTTCACTTCCTGTCGCTTTAAGCGACGTAACAGCCAATTACCGATTTTCAAAATCCCGCTCGGCCAGAAAATTAAAACTAGACAGATAGCTATCATTGAACCGGTTAAGAAATATGATGCCTTTTCACCAAGAAACCCTATTTGATCTATCAGTAAGGCTGATTCTATTTGAGCACAAATGACAAATACCAGAAATGATGCCGGGATGGCAAACATCTGCACTAATACAAACGATGCCCCGGCTTGCTCGGGAGGAATCCCTTTTTGTTTAGCTAAATATAAAATCCCAAATAACTGCCATATTTTACCCGGAATATAACGTCCCAAATCTGACAGGTAAACAATTCTGAAGGCATCTCTGATTCTAAGTTTAAAGCCAAAAGTCCCAATTATTTTTTTCCATACTGTGGCCATTATTGAAAATGTAAATAACCCAACTAATATGGAAAGAATCAGATATTGATAATCTATTGTCCAATGATACTGCTTAATCTCTTCCCAGTGATTGCTTACCTGGCGAAATAGAAAATATATCAGAACGCCAACAATAACTACTTTGAGGGATAAGATTAGAAATTGTTTAAAAGGAGGTTTTTTCGATTTTGTTATTACCTGATCCATACTTTTGGGTATTCTATTCTTTTTAGGAATTACCCTTATCCTTCTGATCAGTAAATTTTTGTAATTTCCGGCGCATATCAGAGACTTCTTCCTTGATTGCCGTCTGACCTTCGGCCATAAAACCCATAAGAAACAAACCAAAACCCAAACCTACCAACAGAACAACGAGATACAACAATGGCAACTGTGTTTCGTTCTGCCAGTATTTCAAATAAACCGCCCATAAACCAAGTAAGAATCCTAAGAAAAAGAAAATTGATCCGAGCGATCCAAAAAACATTAGCGGTTTTTTCAGAAACCGGACTTGAAATTGAACAGCCAGCATATCGAGTACACCAATAGGGATTCGCCACATTGATTGGAATTTTGATTCTCCCCAACTGCGGTTATACAATGGGATTTTCACTTCATCTATGGAATATCCTTCACTGGCAGCCAACACTATTAAATAACGGTGCCAGTCTTTTCTAAGATATATTCTCTCTACCACTTCCCTGCGAAAAGCCTTGCAGGAATTAAGATCATGAACTTTGAGCCCGAAAATCTTCCGAGAAAGAAAATTATATATTGATGATACTAATTTTTTTTTGTATTTCCCCTGTTTCCATCCGGCCGACATATCGGCTCCTTCTGAAATCGGTTTAACTAAGACCGGGATGTCTTCAGGAAGAAACTGCAAATCCGCAGGATAAAAAACAAATACATCTCCCCGGGCTATAGCAAATCCGGTCTGGAGAGCTTCGGTTAAGCCCCGGTTATGCTGGTGAGAGGCAAAACGGATAAAATCATACTTCTGAGCAGCTTCTTTAATTTTCTGCAAAGTGTTATCTGTTGAGCCATCATCGATATAAACCAGTTCTCCCTTGAATGGGGCGGTTTTTAGCATTTCAGAATAAAGACGGCAAAATTCTTCGATATTACCCTCTTCATTCATAGCCGGGACTATTGTTGAGACAATAAAATTATAATTTTTCTCATTTGTCATAAAGACATTTCCCTTAATTCCTTGTAGGAAATTTTGAGCTTTGAAGCATTCGGAGCTAACTCTATTGCTTGTTTAAAATACTTCAATCCTTCCCCTTTATACTTATCATCGGCAGTATCGATGTACAGTTTTTTATAAAACTCAGCTAATTTAGACCTAAGATGATAGTTTGTTGGAGAGAATTCAATTGCTTTTTTTAAATATTCTTCAGCTAATTGAAAAAGTTCTTCATTTTCAGCCACCGTTGCAACTGTTAAATATCCGGATAAATTGTCCTGGTTTTCTTTTATATAAGCTCCAGCCAGTAGATTTGCCTGTCCAATTTCATCTTTATGATACAGATTTATAGCTTTTTCCAAAAGAGACAGCTTGTAATTATCAGCAATTTTGTTACCACTGATACCGGCAATTCTGAATAATCTGGCCTTATGAGTCCCTACATGATAAGTGAGGATATGCTTTGCATGTTCCATCAAATCGGGATAATCCGCTTTGGCTCTTTTTTCATTGCTGCCATCAAGAAGTAAATGAGTGATTGGAAATCTTCTAAATAAAGCAGGATCAGCTTCGGATACCCCAAACATATGAATAACACAACCCAGATTGTTCTCCTGAATCAGAGTCGGAGCCAGTGGACCGGAAACAACAGCTCCTTCACCCAGTATCATCCCTATATCCCGGCTGTTATCCCGAATGGTAAATGTTGGAAGATCAACCCAGGAATAATAACTTAATAACCCGAAAACAATATTAGCTATTAATATTAGCCCGGCTATTCCTTTTGTTATTGCAGGGAGAAATGTAATTTTTTTTAGAATATTTGACCGAATAATCAGACTGATAAGAATTACAATAAAAACTGATATAATCGCTACCCAGTGTTTATTATAATCATAATAAAACTCCCATCCATATCTGTCAGCAAATCCATTCCAAATCTGATAAACAGGAACGACTATTATCGGGAAACATAGGAAATAGAAAAACTTGGGGATTTTCTTTTTCTCTACCTCTTTCCACTTCCGCCACATCATATTCAGAATTATAGCAGCTGCACCATAGATGGCATATATCATCGGTAATTGATAACGAAGAGGACGGTAATTCCAGATCATCAATGAGAGATAAGGAGCAATAATTAATACTGCTATAAAAAGATACTCCACACTGGAATTATTGATTTTTTCTTTCCATGATTTCTTGCGAGAAAAACGAAAAAAAACAAAGCCTAAAAATATAGCTGACAATATTGCCCCGGTCTGCATACGAGGGAAAAGTTTTGAATCATTCCCAAAATCAACCATCTTCTTAATAAAACTGTCAAAAGATTTCAGTCCCTCAGGGGCCCCATATAAAGAGACTGCCTGCTCATCATAATAACCGCTTACTTGCGATTGCATGGGTTCATAAGTAAAGAAATACCAGAATATCAAAACGAAAACGATTCCGCTAACAAATAACAGCGATTGCGTTACAACTTTTCTTTTATTATCTGAGCTTAATATTAGATATAGAAAACAGACAGCAAATCGAGCGAGAAAAATAACCCCGATTACCTTGCCAAAAAATATCCCTACTCCCAATGAGACTCCTGCTAAAACCCAACTGAGATTATTTTTAGAATAGGTTATTAAAACTAATGCAATAAAAGCAAAAAAGGTCAGGCTGTGTTCAAGAAAGGGAAGGCGGCCATAAAACATTAGATTATAATTCAACCCGGCCAGGATAAGAAATATCAGACCGGGAATAACGCCGGCAATTTTTCTTATGAACAGATAAAACAGAAACAACGAACCAAAAGCATAAAGAAAACCGACAAAATTCGATGACCAGACACTAGTGCCAATTATTTTGAATACGATGACACTTAGCAATGTAACCATAGATTTCATAAAGACAATTCGACGGGGATCATTCAACGGATCAAAATCACCAGTCTGCACATAATTACGAGCGAACATAGTATATTGCGGAGGATCGGTATAGACATCAGTTGAAATGGATACTTTCAGGGGAGGATCAGCATCAAGATGATTTAATCTGAGAAATATTATTACTGCAAGAATCAGGAGAAGGACTATAAATTCTGTTTTTTTACTTAGAATCAAAATCAGTTTCCATTAAAAAAATCCCTGATCTTTTCACAAACATACTCAACCTGTTCCTGTGTCATTTCAGGGAAAATAGGTAAAGATAAAATCTCATCAGCCAGTTTCTCTGTTACCGGAAATTCACCTTTTTTATAATAGAGATTTTCAAAAGCATCCTGAAGATGTACCGGGATAGGGTAATGTATAATTGTCGGAATTTCGTTTTTTAGTAAATATTTTTGAAGTTTATCCCTTTGATCAGTTTCAATCACATAAACATGATAAACCTGTTCACCTTCTTCATTGATATGGGAAGGCAACTTAATTGGCAGCCCTTTAAGGGCTTCATCGTACCATCCGGCAACTTTATTGCGAGCTTTATTCCATTGATCCAGATATTTTAATTTGACATTAAGAACAGCACCCTGAATTCCATCCATTCGGGCATTGTAGCCGGGAAGTTCATGATGATATTTCTTTTGAGAACCATGATCCCGAAGCATTCTTACTATTTTATCCAATTTGGGATCATTGGTTGTAATAGCACCGGCTTCACCGTATGCCCCAAGATTTTTCCCGGGGTAAAATGAAAAAGCGGCCATCTCCCCTATTGAGCCTGATCTTTTATTTTTATAAAACGCCCCCTGTGCCTGGGCGGCATCTTCGAGAACATGGATATTATACTTTTTTGCCAGTTCCAAAATTGGATCCATATTGGCAATATGGCCATAGAGATGTACGGGGATAATAGCTTTTGTCTTATTAGATAAAGCCATCGACAATAAATTTATATCAATATTTCTGCTGTCCGGATCAACATCAACTAAAACCGGCTTGGCTCCAGAATGATATACTGCTGCAACAGTAGCTATAAATGTATTGGCGGTTGTTATTACTTCATCCCCATGTCCAACATCAAGTGCTTTCAAAGCTAACAATAGGGCGTTAGTTCCGTTGTTCACACCAGTACAATATGAGACACCGCAATATTCAGCATAGTTTTTTTCAAATTCCTGAACTGATGGTCCAAGAACGTAGGACGAATTATCAAGAACTTTGGAAATGGCCGTATCAATTTCACTTTTGATAGATTGATACTGTAACTGTAAATCAAGATATGGTATTTTCATTTCTATTCCTTTATCAGCCATAACGATAGAGGAGAACCGACCGAATGTCAAGATAGTTATTATTTTCTTTATATTACAATAAGATCATCAAACTCACATAAAAAAAGCGGGCATTGCACCCGCTTTAACTAAAGGAAATATCTTTTTTATAGCCCAGCTGCTTTTTGTAATGCTTTATTTCTGATAAAAACATAAGGCAGGCTGTTGCTGATATTATAATTCGCCGCCCTCCTATAAAATATTTTTGCCTGATTGATATCTCCCATTCCTTCAAACGCTAACCCCAGACGATATAAATTATATGGGTTCTGAAGATTCGCCTTGTTTAGTTCTTTTATAGCTGTTGAGAAATCTTTTTCCTCAAGAGCGATAATGCCATAGAGCTGATGAGTAATTCGTGTCTGAGTAGGACTTTGTGTCTTCTCTGCATTCAGAGCATATTGTTCAGCGAATATTTTAGCTTTCTCAAAATCTCCATTTTTGGAATAAACTCTTGCAGCATTAAAAGAAAATAACACACCACTAAGATCTTTGATTGATTGAGCCAGAGATGATTTTTTGATAAGCTTTAATGATTTTTCAAAATGATTAAAACCTTCATCGATTTTACCATCTTCAATAAAAAGATTTCCAATAATAATTAAATCCCCGGCAATAGCTGCTGTATCATTAATTGCTTTTACATAATCCATTCTTTTATCTAATGTTTCAAAAGCTTTTACAAAATTACCTTCATCAATATAAGTAAGAGCTATCGCAAATAATGCTATTCTTCGCTGATTATCATCAAAGGACAAAGTATAAAACTCATGTAAATTAGCCCGGGCAGGTTCATGTTCCCCTTTTAAAATAAGATTTGATGAAATCCCAATATATGATGCCGTAAAAGACGGATTTATATCCAGAGCTTTTTGATAATTTTTAATCGATTCATCGAATTTACCCATTTTCATCAGAAGATCGGCATATGAATCGTAGGGATTGGGATCATAAGGAATCAGGGAGATATATTTTTTAAAGGCTTTTTCTGCTGCCGGATAATCTTCGAGACAGATGTGGTTAATGATTACTTTGGACGAGAAATCGACAGAGGGGAATTTAATTTGTATCAAATCGCTGATAATGGAAATATCCCTTA
>DAOWMZ010000140.1 GCA_030642845.1 Candidatus Zixiibacteriota bacterium | reverse complement strand
GGTATTTCGGGGGTATCATCAGACATGCGCGAAATTACCGAAGCCGCAGTAGGTGGGAACAGTAATGCTAACCTGGCTCTTGAGGCATTTTGTTATCGACTAAAAAAATATGTCGGAGCTTACAGTGCTGCCCTCGGTGGTCTTGATGTTCTTGTCTTTACCGGTGGCGTGGGCGAAAATTCTAAAAGAGTACGTAAAATGACCTGTGAAAATATGGACTATCTTGGCTTATCAATAGATTTAGAAAAAAATTCAAATGTTAGCGGTACTGAAGCCGATATCTCGTCTGAAAGCAGCAAGGTAAAAACTCTGATAGTACCTACAAACGAAGAACTGGTTATCGCTCGAGATACAAAAAGAATAGTCGAAGCTGGGGTGTAATCCCATCTATTTACCTCGTCCTCTTCATTGTGTTTTGTCACTGATGTGAGTTTTTGTGAGCGGCACATGTCCACATGTGCCCAATTTTCCAGCAGATGTGGACATCTGCCAAGCACGAGGTTTATCAACAAACCCTTGAGTCGCCCGTTTTTATATACACATCGGAGACACCCCCCCCCACTACGCGAAATAAAAAAAAACTCAATCTTATTCATCAAACTATATAAAAAAAGGGAAGCTATAAAGCTTCCCTTTATCAGTATATGAAAGAAGATTACATATTCTTAATGATATGTGTAGCATACTGTGAAGTGCCTACCTTTTTGGCTCCTTTCATCTGGCGATGAAGGTCATAGGTGACAGTCTTCTTGTTAAGGGTTTTCTGGATAGCATTGCGAATCATATCGGCTGCTTTATTCCAGCCCATATAATCAAGCATCATGCATGCTGACAAAATAACTGAACTCGGATTGATAACATCCTTGTCAGCATATTTTGGAGCGGTGCCATGTGTAGCTTCAAACAGACCAATATAGTCGCCGATATTGGCTCCCGGAGCCATTCCCAAACCACCAACCTGGGCAGCGCAGGCATCGGAAATGTAGTCGCCATTCAGGTTCGGTGTAGCGAGGACAGAATATTCATCAGGGCGGGTTAAAACCTGCTGGAATATAGAGTCAGCAATACGATCCTTGATAACTATTTTACCTTTTGGAACTTTGCCATTGTACTTATCCCAGACTTCGTCTTCGGTAACAATCTTATTTCTAAATTCAGTAGTCGCTACTTTATAACCCCAGTCACGGAAAGCCCCTTCGGTATATTTCATGATGTTACCTTTGTGCATCAGAGTTACCGATGGGAGCTTATTATCAATAGCGTGCTGAATTGCTTTGCGAACCAAACGTTTTGTACCGGTAACAGAAATCGGTTTGACTCCGATTCCGCTATCGAGCCGGATATTAGTCTTCATATTTTTATTAAGCCAGTTGATAACTTTCTTAACATCCTTGGATCCTTTTTTCCATTCAATACCGGCATAAACATCTTCGGTATTCTCACGGAAAATAATCATATTCATTTTTTCAGGATGAGTGACCGGTGAACCTACTCCTTTGAAGTAGCTGACCGGGCGAACGCAGGCATAAAGATTCAAAATCTGACGAAGACTAACATTCAATGAACGGAAACCACCACCAATCGGCGTAGTCAATGGTCCTTTGAGAGCAACGATATATTTCTTTATAGCATCAATCGTCTCTTTTGGCAGCCATTCTTTGTAGAGTTCATTGGCTCTTTCACCGGCATAAACATCCATCCAGGCAATAGCACGACGTTTTTTGTAAGTCTTCTCAACCGCAGCATCAACAACGCGGCGAGTAGCTTTCATAATATCGCGACCGATACCATCACCTTCAATAACTGGAATAATTGGATTATTCGGTATTTTCAGTTTCTTTTTCTGAATAGTAATCGGCTTGCCATTTTTCGGAATGACAATGTGTTTGTATTTAGCCATTACAGCTCCTGTATTAAATTATTACTTAATATCTTTAAGGTGTACTTTATAAGTTGCGGCTGATTTCTGCAAAGCCTTTTTCTCACCCGCAGATAATTTAAGCTCGAGAATCTTCTCTACACCTTTTGAACCCAGTACAACCGGAACACCAATATAAATATCTTTGATACCATATTGACCTGTCAGGTAAGCTGAGCAGGGCATGATTTTCTTTTCATCACAGAGAATCGAACGGCACATATCAACCGTAGCGGCTGCCGGAGCATAATAAGCTGATCCTGTTTTAAGCAGCTTCACAATTTCACCACCGCCAACAGCAGTACGATGAGCGATTTCTTTAAGTCTCTTGGCCGGAATTAATTCTCCAACCGGGATACCAGCTACAGTAGTATAACGTGGTAGCGGTACCATAGTATCACCATGACCACCCAGAACCATAGCCTGGATATCAGTCATAGCTACATCAAGTTCCATTGAGATAAAAGTACGGAAACGGGTAGAGTCGAGCACACCGGCTTGACCGAGAACACGGTTCTTTGGAAAACCGGTAATTTTGCGCATTTGGAAAGTCATCAGATCCAGAGGATTCGAGACAACAATCACAAAACACTTGGGTGCGTACTTTTTAATATTCTTAGCAGCGACAGCAACAATGCTGGCATTCATGTTCAACAGATCTTCGCGTGACATTCCCGGTTTACGAGGAAGACCAGCAGTCATGATAACAATATCTGACCCTTTAATATCAGAATATTTATTGGTTCCATAAATTTTAGCATTGTACCCTCGCACCGGTCCGGCTTGAGAAAGATCAAGACCTTTACCCTGAGGCATACCTTCTAAGATATCAACCATAACGACATCAGCCAGATTTTCTTCTGCAAGATACATGGCGCATGTTGCTCCAACATTGCCGGCACCAATAACAGCGATCTTCTTGTTCATAATTCCTCCACTGAGAAGCACAATATGTGCTTGATTTATGTGCTTAACACCATGTGAGCGGCATCGCGCACTATTCCTATATTAATATTTTCACAATCCATCACTCTTGAGTAAATAAATTTTTGGAGATTGTCAAGTGGTTCGTAAAATACATGTCTAACTTCTTTGGAATTCATCGCAGAATATAGATATATATTTATCCTTTTTGTCATCAGATTAACACGGAACAGTTTGTGTGAACCAAATTTCATTTCACCATTAATGGGTTTGTTTTTATTCCTATCCCAATTTTTGGCTAATTCGTAAAAGAATTTAGATCCGATCCCTTCTTTACAGGCCGAAATTAGAATTAAATCTCCATTATCTCTAACCGCACTATGGCAATGTTCAAGAGCTTTCTGTGCCTGATATAGATTGCCATCTAATGGCGGTAATATTTCAGCTAAGATAAGATCATATTGTTTTTCGATTTTTGAAGAATATATTTCTTTAGTAATATCCTGAGCATTTTCAAAGGATTCACTTAATGATCCGCAAAAGCAATCAACAACATTATGTTCAGAATCCATTACAATCTGAATTGATATGATTTTACTCAAATCCACCATATCGAGAAGTGACTCCAAATGCTCAGCAACCGGATTTCCCTTGATTTTCAAAGGAGCAGCATCTAAAGAGACAGCCATATTATGATTGCGTTCAATTGTGGGAATATCACATAATCCGGGAAATAAAGATTTCCTTCCACCGGTGAATCCGGCAAAATAATGGGGTTCGACTGAGCCAATAATCAATATGGATGTATATTCAACTACTGCCTTATTTATCCAAACTTCACCCCCGAAATTATCCACTCCCAATTTTATCATAGAGTCATAATCATAAGCATTGTGATATTTCACTCTTGATTTTATTTGATTATAAAACTCACCGAATACACTATGATAATGATTTTTAGTTGGAGCGTCATGAGCTCCGGTAGCTAACATAAAATCAGCATTGTTCAAAAATCTCGAATCAAGCTTTGACAACCATTTTAGAATTACAGCAGTCGGAGTATTTCTATATCCATCGTTTACGACGCAGAGATATCTATCATTAGAAAGCAAGAGTTCAATATTAGATTTATCGATTTTAGAATTAAAATCCTTAAATAAAAAAGGCTTCAGCCTTTCCAAAGGTTTATATATATCAACATCAGCACTAACAGGAATATCTAAGGAGAGTATTCTATTTCCGTATGTAAAATCAATTTCCATATTAAATAAATTACAAATTTTGTGGTCGGCACACGCCCCCGTGTGCCCCTTCGCCTATATGCGGCAGATGTGGACATCTGCCAGCCACTATAGGATAATAGAACAGGCAATGCCTTCAGCAGACGAGGGCATCTGCCAGGCACAGTAATTAAAGCCCGATATTTTAACGCCGGGCTTCAATATTTCAAAAGTCTCTATAATCAGATCCTTGATGTTTCAAACTGCAATAGAACACCTTACTTCATCCTAATCAAAAAAGAATGAGATTTCTTTGGCAGCATTTTTATCGGAATCGGAAGCATGAACAGAATTTTTTTCCACATCAAGAGCTATTTCATATCGAATTGTACCACATTTGGCTTCGGCTGGATTAGTAGCTCCAATCAGGTCACGAAGTTCTGTAACAGCATTCTCCTTTTCCAACATCATCGGGACAACATTACCCGAAGTCATAAAAGTAACCAGATCATTATAAAATGGTCTTTCTTTATGAACCGCATAGAATTCCTGAGCCTGTTCTTTACTCAGTTTCATCATTCTCATACCGAGAATTTTGAATCTGGCTTTTTCCAGGCGGGAAACGACATGGCCAATCAGATTTCTTTCAGTAGCATCCGGTTTAATGATTACTAATGTTCTGCTCAAAGCATCTCCTTTTATTCTTAAGTATTTTTTAAAGATTCCAGAACAGCGTTGTAACCTAATTCAACCGCTTTGCGGTTTTTATCTTCAGTCCCTTTCGGAGCATGAGCGATGACTACTTCGATTAATTTCTCAAGTGAAACTAACTTGGTAATTGCTGCAATTGCTCCCAGAGCAATTACGTTGGCAACCATAATGTGCCCAACCTCAGTACGAGCCATTCTTGTAAATTCAAGGCCGAAATAATTATCCGTAGGGACATCATCTATCAACGAAGAATCGATAATTAAAATGCCATCCTCTTTAAGATCAGGATAGTACTTATCCAGAGATTCCTGAGTCATTGCCAAAAGCAAATCAAGTTTCATTGCTTTGGGATAAAATATCTCATTATCAGAGACAACCACATCAGATTTGGAAGCACCACCACGGGCTTCCGGACCATATGATTGGCTTTGAACAACATTTTTTGATTCACCAATTCCAATAGCTTTACTCAGAATAACTGAAGCAAAAATCATCCCCTGTCCACCTGAACCGGATAATCTCATTTCAAAACGATCGGTGGGGATTTTTATTTTATCAAGTAGCTTAGTCATGATTTACCTCATTTCCCCTTCAATTTTTCCACGACTTTTTTGTATTCATCGCAAAATTCTGTTTTATCATCTTTATGAAGAAGACCGGTGATAATTTTACCTTCCAGTTTTTCTGGATCCATCTTTTTTGATTTTGCCAGAGAAACCGAATTTTCTTTATAGGCTCTCAACATCGCTACGGCATCCCCCTGACGATTCAAGCGACCGTAATAGGTGTGACAATTAGCAATAACTTCAATCAATGAAAAACCATTATGTTCCAAACCGGCTTTAATCAGTTTTTCCATCTGAGGAACATTTGATACAATTCCTCTGGCAACATATGATGCACCGGCTGCTGTAGCCAGACTGCATGGATCAAAATGTTTTTCAGCATTTCCATACGGAGTAGTTGTAGAAAAGGCATTGCTCGGTGTTGTAGGCGAGCCCTGACCGCCGGTCATACCATAGATATTATTATT
>DAOWMZ010000101.1 GCA_030642845.1 Candidatus Zixiibacteriota bacterium | reverse complement strand
GTCAATGGAGAAAAATATATTATTCCAATTGATGGTGAAAATATGGAACAAAAGCTAATTGAATTAGGTATGAATGCGGAAATTGCCAAAGAAATACAGGATGGCATATTGTCCTACAAGTTAGTTTTCTATGATTCTACCAATTCAGCAGCTAAATCCTCTACTCCTGAAGAATTACCTGAGGGATATTTATTAGAACAAAATTATCCCAACCCCTTTAACCCCACTACAAATATAAGTTTCAATATCCCTTCTGCTCAGCATGTTACCCTCGAAGTGATTAATGTCCTCGGGCAAAGAGTGAAATCTTTGGTAGATGAAGAACTCCCCTCCGGCAGACATACTGTTGAATGGGATGCTACCAATGAAAATGGAAATAGAGTCAGCTCCGGGATGTATTTCTACAGGTTAATTACTGATGATGTGAATTATTCAAAGAAAATGACTTTATTAAAGTAATAAATAAATAAAAATATCAAAAAAAGCCCT
The DNA here is from genome assembly GCA_030642845.1 of Candidatus Zixiibacteriota bacterium. Taxonomy (GTDB): domain Bacteria; phylum Zixibacteria; class MSB-5A5; order GN15; family FEB-12; genus DAOWMZ01. The sequence goes on along the minus strand of DAOWMZ010000101.1, from coordinate 6,306 downwards.
ACAGGATTGCCTGTAGGGCTTTTCTGTTTTACTGGTTAACAACAGGCAAATCTTTTTCTAATTGCGTATCTACTCGATTTCCAAGAACATAATCGGCCTGCATTAAAGTGTGAACTTCTCTGGTACCTTCATAGATTGATGCCCCTTTGGCGTTACGATAGAACCGTTCGACCGGGTATTCATCAGAGTAGCCGTAAGCTCCGAATACCTGAACCGCATTGGCTGCCGATTCTTCCGCTTCTCGACAGGCAATCCATTTTGCTAAAGATGTGGCTTTAGTGGAACGTTTCCCCTGATTTTTGAGCCATCCGGCTTTCATCCATAAATAAGTACTATACTCATACCCGGCTTCCATGTTGGCGATCATCTGTTTAACTAATTGATGTTCAGCAATTGGCTTCTGGAATGTATAGCGTTCTTTGGAATAATTGATACAGGCATCACGGCAGGCTTTAATCAACCCGCATGATCCGGCAGCGACAGTGTAACGACCCTGATCCAGGCAGAACATGGCAATCTTGAATCCCTGTCCTTCTTCATAGATTAAATTCTCAGACGGTACTTCCACATCCTGCATAGAAATAAACCCGGTATTTCCTGCTCTGACACCTAATTTGCCATGAATTGATCCGGTTGTAATACCATCAAAATCCCTTTCGACTATAAACGCAGAAATTCCGCTGTGATCTCTTTGCTTCTTTTTCTCAAGGTCAGTCCAGGCAAAAATCAGAAAACAGTCGGCTACATCAGCGAGAGAGATCCACATCTTTTCACCATTTAGAATGTAAGAATTTCCTTTTTTTACAGCAGTTGTTTGAATCCCAACTACATCAGTACCGGCGGCTGGTTCGGTTAACCCAAAAGTACCAATAATTTCCCCTTTAGCTGCCGGAGTAAGATATTTCTGCTTTTGTTTTTCGTTAGCCCAGGCCAGAATTGGTAAAGAATATAATCCTATATGCACTGAAAGAATTACTCGCGCAGAAGTATCAGCATACTCCATTTCTTCTGAAGCCAAACCAAGTGAAATATAATCGGTCCCCAAGCCACCGTACTCTTCAGGAATACAAAAGCCAAGCAGGTTGGCTTTGGCCATCGCCGGTAGTATTTCGGGATTCATTTTATGCGCCCGATCAAATTCTGAAATATTGGGTGCAATAACTTTGACGGCTATTTCACGGGCTATATCTCTAACCATCAACTGGTTTTCAGTGAATGAAAAATCTATCATAAATTTTGTCTCCTTTTCTTAGTCCTGATGAATATATAGACCATTCTTGTTTGGATGTCAAACAATGCTCCTTAACCTGTTAATAAATATTCAATAGTCTTGCTTCCCTAAGCTTGCTCATTATGGATTTTTTATTTATATTCCACCACTTTTTGAAAGGTAATTAAAAGGTGAATGATTCGCAAAAAATAAAAGCCGACCTGATTCCCTATACATCCGAATATAGCCGTGATGTCTGTTCATGGATCGATTCGGAAGAGACATTGTTTGATTTATGTCGTAGCAAAAATTTTCCCCCAGAACCAAATATTATAGATACCTGGCAAAAAGAAGATACTTCGTCTTATCTTCTTATCTCTGAAAACAAACCAATCGCTTATGGCGAGTTATGGCTGAGGAAAATAGAGAGAGAAATTGAAATCACTCATTTGTTGGTGAATCCTTTTAAACGCAGTCGGGGTTTGGGGTCAAAAATGGTAAACCTTCTTTATGAAAGAGCCTCTCAATACCATGGGATTATAAAAGTTATACTCCATCTGCATTCTGAGAACGAAGATGCTCTGGCCTGTTATCTAAATGCCGGATTTGAACTGGTAAGTACCACTGTGGGGATTCCGGGTTTGCGAATGATAAGAATTGTTGACAATCAAGATAGATCATTATGATAATATTTTAATCTACAGGGGAATTTTTAATGACTGATTACAATAATGTAAATGTTGAGCAAAAGGGCAAAGTACTGATTGTTACTATCAGCAGAGAGAAAGCTTTAAACGCCCTGAACAGAGAAACAATAACGGAACTCCGGGAAGTTTTCAACAGCTATTGGGATGATGAAAATGTGGGTTGCGTAATTATAACCGGAGCCGGTAAAGCATTCGTAGCAGGTGCGGATATTTCTGAAATTGCTAAATTGGATAGTATTGCAGGAACAGAATATTCAGCACTCGGCAATTATTTAATGAAAACAATCGCCAATTTTCCCAAACCGGTTATTGCAGCCATTAATGGTTTTGCACTGGGTGGCGGAAGTGAACTGGCTTTGGCCTGTGATATTCGTTTAGCTTCAGAAAAAGCAAAACTTGGTCAACCCGAAGTCAACCTTGGTATTATTCCCGGCTATGGCGGTACACAAAGATTAGCCCGTCTCGTTGGACCGGGTAAAGCAATGAAGATGATTTTGACCGGTGAAATGATTGATGCCCAGGAAGCATATCGCATAGGTTATGTTGAAGCTATTTATCCACCCGAAGAACTAATGGATAAAGCAATTGAAATGGCAAATGTTATCTGTTCCAAAGCACCACTGGCAATCAACATGGCCAAAGAATGTATCAATCGTGGGTTGGATACCAGCCTTTCACTTGGAATTGATTTTGAAAGAGTCAATTTTGGCCAGACCTGTGCTACTGTGGATAAAAACGAAGGTTGTAATGCCTTCCTTGAAAAACGCAAAGCTGAATTCACAGGCAAATGAGGCCTTGCCTCTCTTATGGTTTTATATTTCTTTATCCATGTAAATAAATAGGGGAGATTATTTCTCCCCTTGTTTTTTTATACGTGTGATAGGAGAGAGTGTCGAAAAACTAAAAATGAAAGAATCTCACTCATTATGTCATTCCCAGCTTGACTGGGAATCCGGGCTTATCAATTAGTTACTGGATACCCGTTTTAACGGGTATGACAAACTCATTAGAAATATTCTATTCATATTTTCTTATTGAAACATTATTGAAATAAATGTTTATTATATTACAATGGAACTAATTTATCTCTTTATTTTATCATTTGGTGTCGGATTTTCCGGTGCTATGATGCCCGGTCCGATGTTAGCGGTCAGCATTGCAGAAACTCCTCGCAGCGGATGGAAAACCGGACCAATCATTACTATTGGTCATGCTATTGCTGAAATTGCTGTTGTAGTAATATTGTCGTTGGGACTGGTTACTATCTCAAAGGGATCTATAGTCCCGAATATTATTGGCATCGTTGGGGGAGTAGCATTAATCCTGATGGGAATCATGATGGGCATCGATATTATAAGAGGTGGAATCTCTTATGAAACAGGCGAAAAAGCATCAAGCCAAAAATTAATAACCAAAGGAATCACAACATCATTATCAAACCCATACTGGTTTGTCTGGTGGGTCACAACCGGACTTGCCTTTCTTACCAAATCGCTTGAATTCGGTGTTATCGGTCCGGTGGTATTTTATTTCGGGCACATAATGTCGGACTTTGTCTGGTACTCATTTGTTACCTTCATATTGTGGAAGGGAAAGAAATTGATAGTAGGGATGGGATTTAAAATTCTTATAATGATTTGTTCCGCATTTCTTCTTTATCTTGGGGGATGGTTTATTTATGATGGCATACAGGGTATGTTATAGGATGTGATATGGATTTTATAATAAAAAAAGTTACAGAAAAAGATAAAGATTGGGTACTCGAAATAGTTAAGGGATGGGGAGCCGATTTTATAGTCTCCCGTGGAAGAAAAATTTACCCTACTGAGATTGATGCTTTTTATGCTGAGGATGATAAAGGGAAAAGAGTTGGTTTGGTTACCTATGAAATTATCGGTGATCAATGTGAAGTTGTTACTCTGGATGCTTTTGATAAATTTAGTGGCATTGGAACTGCTCTATTGGAGAAGGTCAGGGAAGATGTAAAAAAGAGAGGCTGCAAACGCCTCTGGTTAATCACCCTGAATGACAATCTTGATGCTATCCGTTTTTATCAACGCCGAGGAATGACTATCGCCGCAATTCATCTCAATGCTTTAGAACTGTCCCGCAAAATAAAACCATCTATTCCTATAGTTGGAATGCACGGTATCCCAATTCGTGATGAAATAGAATTTGAGATAATGTTATAAATAGAATTATAATTTAATATTATGGATTTAGAAGAACTCAGAAGAATTAAAGAGCGTGCAATAATAGCATTATTCTCTGATGATAGACTAATGGATAGGTTAGTCTTAAAGGGGGGAAATGCTATTGATATTATTTATAAACTATCCGGAAGAGCATCAATGGATATTGACTTGTCAATAAAAGGCGAATTAGATATCTATTCTGATATTGATGAACATGAAGATAAAATCAAAAATCTTTTGGAAAATGCATTTAGGGAAATCAATTATCATGCTTTTGATATTTCATTAAAACCGAGACCAAGTCGGGTCAATCCTAAAGTAAGTCCTCTTTGGGGAGGATATCGAATTGAATTTAAACTTATAGATATGAATAAATATAATAAGTTAAAATCTGATCATGAAGCATTGCGAAGGGATAGTTTTGTCATTGGTGATAATCAACAACGAGTCTTTAAAATAGATATAAGTAAATTTGAATTTTGTGAAAGAAAAGATAAGTATGATCTTGATGGTTATACTATCTATGTATATGAACCTGTTTTATTAGTAATTGAAAAGTTACGAGCAATTTGTCAGCAGATGCCTGAGTATTCTGAGATAATTGGTGTTAAAACACAAAGAGCACGTGCTAGAGATTTCTTTGATATATACATAAGTAATGGAAAATAAAAAAGTAAAATTAGATGATCCTGATAATGTCCAATTGATCAAACAGATTTTTGACATAAAGAAGGTTCCTGTTGAATGGATTGGGATAATAAATATGTTTAGAGAATATCATAAAGCAGATTTTCAATCCGTTATTGATACTGTTAAACCAGAAGTTGAGTTAAAAGATTTTGACTTTTATTTTGATTATGTAATAGAAAAGTGTAAGAGTTTAGAATCCCTTTGGATAAAATAATTTCCACTCAGGGGAATAATCCATTTCCTTCATCTGATGTGTTAAATAAAAATCATACTTCATTTCAAATTTATGTAAAAGATCAATTTGCTTTTTTGAGTAAGCTCCTGTTTTATCTAAATAAAAACCAATAGCTTGATGATATGGGTAAACATAGTTTAGCTTCTGTAAATATGCTGTTAGTTTATTAATAGAAACTTTATCCTGAGCAGCTTTATATGCATCAAGAACCATATAAATTCCACCTGAATAAACCGGACGTACTGTGATATCAATAAGGGTTCTTTCAATATCTGTAATTGGTAGGAATTCATTTGAGCTAAAATTAATTTCAGTAATGCCAAGATTTCCGGTGAACATTCCGTTTAATAATTTAATTTTATAATTATCGTATTTTGCAATATTTTTTGTTTCACGTGGAGAATTTTTAAAAGCTAGATCAATACGACTCTGTTCTAGGCTTCTATCAAAAACAGGTTTGGCGGGTTGTTCAAAGTTTATGTATATGGTTTTAGGTATTTGATCTGTTAACTTATGTAAATATACAGCAGATAAATGGGAAAAATAGGCATTTGGTTTTATTGATTGTACGAGTTGGTAGGGAGTACATTTGTCAGAAGTGTAAAATATTTCTTTTCTTGAAGGAAATTGTAGGTCAATCTTATTGAGAATTGATGCTTCGACTAAAAAAGTAATAAATGCCTTTGATGATGTACTTGCTGTAAAATTCCATTTTTCCCAATTGTCAGAAAATATCCTGTCTAAATCACGGAACCTGAAAGAATTTATTTGATGGTTAAGAAAATATTCTCTTAATTTTTGTTCTATAGCTTTTGAACTAGGTATGTCAAGTCTTTTTTATTATCGGTAACAAATTAAATAACTTGATTTTATCTGATATAGATAGTAATAAATAGTATCTCCTATGTAGTATATATACTACATAGGATGAATGTTAATATAACCTTACTATATATATATCAATAGATTATAAGGTGTTTTGAGGGTCATTATATAGTGTATATACATCAGAAGGACAGTAACTAAAGACAAATCAAGTTATTTTACTCCAAGAGCCTATTATGACTAATGTAATCAATCTATTTATAGTTGTATATATAGATTGATTACATAGGCCACCTACTCGCCGAATCTATCCTGCTTACCCAATTTTGCTTCATGCAGGCATTCGTAGATTGGTCCCTGTGGTGTCAAAGTAGATTTATACAGCCGAAGGCTGTCTAATATAAAAGAAGTAGGTTTTAAATGATAAGATCGCAATGAATCAAG
>DAOWMZ010000358.1 GCA_030642845.1 Candidatus Zixiibacteriota bacterium | reverse complement strand
TTCTTCTACCGCTTAACGGCTGGAGATTTCACCGATGTCAAGAAGATGGTACTGGTCAAATAATACCGACCTTCTACTATAGATCTGACATAAGCCCCCGGAATTATCCGGGGGCTTTCTTTTGCTTTATTCTTGGAAATAAATTTGTTATTATTGAATAGAATTAATCACCGGGAAGAATAGATTGAGGAGTTAAATTTTTCAGCAAATCAATAATCTTATCAGGATCAAACGGCTTACGCAGAAAACCATCAGCCATACTGGTCTCTTCAATATGTTCCTCAAGAAAAAAACCTGTTATCAAAATAACGGGGAGGTCAGGGTATTTTTCTTTGATATTTTTCATAAGAGCAACCCCATCCATTCCTGGCATTTTTATATCAGAAATGACAGCATCGACCATCCCATTTTCTAATTCTTTTAGAGCCCCTTCTCCCCCTTCAACAGCAGTGGAAATATAATCATTATAGCTTAATGTTTCGGTCAGCATATTTCGAAAAAGATCATCATCATCCACAACCATAACTTTCTTAATCGATCCTACTACTTGATCTGCTTTACCATTAAGGGCTTCCTCTATTAGTTGTTCCATATGAGAAATTCTGAAAGGTTTAGCTAAGAATCCATCCGGTGTAGCACGACCAATTATATCTGGCGAGGTCACTCCGGTAATAAAAAGAACGGGAAGTTTCGGGTAATATCTACGGACTTTTTTCAACAGAGCTAAACCATCTATATTAGGCATTTTAATATCAGAAATCATGAGATCGTATTTTGACCGCTCTAATTTTTCGAGCGCATCAATACCATCAATCGCAGAATCAGATCTATAACCTAGCGAATTAAGTGTATCCATCAAAAGTTCTCTCAAAGCAGGATCATCATCAACAACTAATATTTTCACCCCGGATAGTACCATATTTGAATTAGCCTCTAATTAATTTTAATAACATATCTACTTTTTCATCAAGGATAGATTTATTATCAGCTTCGACATTAAGCCTCAGTAAAGGTTCTGTATTTGAAGGGCGAAGGTTAAACCAGAAATTATCTAAATTTACTGTAAGGCCGTCTATTGTATCCTGTTCTTCGTTTTTAAAAGCATCACTGACTTTTGCTATAATATCTTTGACCGATTCAACTTTGCTATTGATCTCTCCTGATCGAACATAGGGATCTATTTCGGCAATCATCTCATCAAGAGGACGATTTTCAATTGATAACAGTTCAAGACAAACTAAAAAAGCAATCAGGCCGGAATCGGCAAACCAGTTATCACGAAAATAAAAGTGCCCTGAATGTTCACCTCCGAAGATGGCATTGTGTTTTTTCATTAGAGGTTTGATCAACGCATGGCCAACCCTGGTTCGTAATGGAATACCGCCAAATTTCTGTATTGATTCCGGAACTGCTTTTGAGCAGATCAAATTATACAGGATTGTCTCCCCTTTATTTTTTGAAAGGAGCGATTTGGAAACTAAAGCTGTCGCCATATCTCCCCCTACCTGGCGACCCATTTTATCCATTAAGAACACCCGATCAGCATCACCATCAAAAGCAACTCCAAAATCAGCATTAGTCTCTTTTATCTTTTTCTGAAGATCCATAAGATTTTCAAGTTCTATGGGAGAAGCCGGATGATTGGGAAATGTCCCATCAAGATCAAAAAATAACTCTGTAACTTTAACCGGAAGTTTTTTTAAAACCGGAGGAAGAGTTGCACCAGCCATGCCATTCCCGGCATCAATTACAATTTTATATGGTTTGATTTTATCAATGTCAATAAAAGACAAACAATGATCAGCGTAACCTGTGGATATATCCTTACGGATTATCATTCCTGGTGAGGAGGATTTGGAATAACTGCTAACTTCCTGTATTTTTTTGAGAACATTATTAAGTCCATTCTGGCCAGAAAGGGGTTCTGCATTTTTACGGCAGACTTTGAAACCATTATATTGTTTTGGGTTATGGCTGGCAGTAATCATAACACCACCGTCATAATTGAATTTACCAACTGCATAGTAGAGTCCATCGGTGGAAACCAACCCTAAGTCGATAACGTCAACCCCCTTGTCATTAATGCCCTTAGCCAGACTATCGAATAGATCATTCGATGATACTCGCATATCTCGACCAACAGCAATAGACTTCGGTTTGAGAAAATCGGCAATCATATAGCCTATTTTATAAGCTATTTCAGCATCTATCTGTTCAGGATAAGTACCTCGGATATCATAGGCTTTAAAAATCGAAGAATCTATAGTCATGTTCACCTCGTATAATAACTAATAATAAGAATTGTTGAACACTCGGTCAAATATAATATCGGTCTGAAAAATGTATCATAAAGAGGTTAATTATTCTTGCATTTTAAAAATTTTTGCTTATAATATTCAGCCAAAGCGATTACGAAAGTAATGGGCGGTTAGCTCAGCTGGTTAGAGCACCTGCCTTACACGCAGGGGGTCACTGGTTCGAATCCAGTATCGCCCAGTTTATTTGGGCCCCTTGACGATCGTAGTTGCAGACATAGACATTTAATGTCGATATAGATTTTATAGCCGGGGTTGTAGTTCAGTTGGTTAGAACGCCTGCCT
>DAOWMZ010000013.1 GCA_030642845.1 Candidatus Zixiibacteriota bacterium | reverse complement strand
AGCGCAGATACATGCCAGAACATTTACATCATGAGTTTCTTTGACATATTTGACAGCGTTTGCTCGTGGCAAACCACCGCGCATACGCATTTCAAAGTTCTCATCAGTTCCCAATCCGGAACCGCTTCCACAGCAGAATGTCTGTTCTTTAATCGTATTTTCAGGCATTTCAAAAAAGTTATTACAGACATTATTAATTACATAACGTGGTTCTTCGATGAGTCCCATCGCCCTCGCTGGGTTACAGGAATCATGGTAAGTCACCCGCCAATGATCGTTGCGGCTTGGATCAAGATTTAGTTTTTTATGCTTGATCAAGTCAGCAGTGAATTCACAAATATGAACCATCTTTGTTGATCTTGTATTGTCAAATCGTGTTCCGGTAATTGGACTAACCGGTACCTCCAGAAAATCAGCCGGTCCGTTCATAGTATCCATATACTGATGCATAACGCGCCACATATGACCGCATTCACCACCGAGGATCCATTTCACACCGAGACGTTCGGCTTCCATGTAGATTTTGGAATTCAAACGCTTCATCATATCGGAGGAATGGAACAAACCAAAGTTACCACCCTCGGAGGCATAGGTACTGAAAGTGTAATCCAGACCAATTTCATGTAATAGTGCCAGATAACCAAGAAATCCAAAATAATGTGGATCACCAAAATAATCAGCCGATGGCACTACAAAAAGAACCTCGGCACCTTTTTTATTTATCGGTGCCTCAACTCTGACTCCGGTTAAATCCTCAAGATCATCAACAGCAAAATCGACACTGTCTTTGAAACCGTGAGGTTGAACACCTAAATGATTGCCGGTACGGAAACAATTGGCCGCAGGAGTTGAAATCCAGTCAATATCAAGACCAAGTAAATTGAGTAGTTCCCGTCCCATCATGGTAATTTCTGCGGTATCGATTCCGTACGGACAGAAAACAGAACAACGACGGCACTCTGTGCATTGATAGAAATAATAGAACCATTCTTTGATTACTTCTTTGGTAAGTTTTCTTCCACCGGCCAGTTTACCGAATATTTTACCAACGGTGGTAAAGTCATTTCGATAAATCGATCGCAACAATTCCGCTCTTAGAACCGGCATATTTTTGGGATCACCGGAACCAATAAAAAAGTGACATTTATCAGCGCAAGCACCGCAACGGACGCATACATCCATAAATATTTTAAATGAACGATATTTTTCCAATCGTTCTTTAAAACCATTATGAATAATTTCCTGCCAGTTTTCCGGTAATTGCCAGTCATCATTCATAGGTTGCCACTTTTTAGAGAAGGGCTGTTCAAGATAAGAAGTGCTGGCCGGAATTGCACCGTAGTTGTAAGTCCCTTTGTGGAACTCTACCTTTGTGTCCATCCAGGATTTGTTACCGGGATTATGATCTATTTGGGACAGTTCTTCCGGAGATTTATGTTTTTCAACCATAGTTACTCCTTCTCCAGCGGAAGACCCGCAGCTTTCATGACATCGTGGAATTCTTCTTCATATTCTTCATAAGTATGCAGTTTCACTTCATGATTCCAGGGATTGATATGCCGACGGATACGATTATTGTTAATTAGATTTCGAGTGGGACTCAGGAATACACCGCCCATGTGCATAAGTTTGCTGAACGGAAAATACATAAGCAGACAACTTACTAAGAAGAGATGAATAAAAAATACTACCCCTATTCCTTCCGGAACTACCGGTGTAAAAGATAACAGGTTAGTTGTCAATTCTTTTATCCCAACAATATCGGTTTTATCAAAATAGCGTAAATATATTCCACTGGTAACGATCCCCCCTAATAAAAAGAGAGCGAGATAATCAGCTACCAATGAAATGTATCTGACTTGGGGAATCGCAACTCTTCTAATAAAGAGATAAGATATAGCTGCTACCAGGATGATATCTGTTAAATAAAGAATTGGTAAGCCAACCTGGAAAAAGCCATCCAGGCTTTCGATGATAGTTATAATTTGAGGCACAGGTTCGATAAAGAATCGGAGATGCCTGATTATTACTACCAGAAAACACCAATGGAATGCCAGTCCGGCTGCCCATAACCATTTAGTGGCACTATAGACAATCTTGGGGCCTTCCAAAACTTCTGTTCTGGTATTACGGAATAATGATCTGAAGAATAATACCTCAAGTAACATCCTGCCAATAACGCCCCATATATTATGCGGAGTCTCCAGATTGTTCGGCTTAATCCATTTCAGACTTTTTTGCTGCCCGCATGTTGTCGGAATGCGAAAAGGTACCGGAGATTTAGCCCAGTGGATAATTCGGTAGATCACGCCAATCAGGAATAATCCAATCCCCATATAGGGAATAACAACACCAAATAGATATTCCAGATTCGCAACACCTACCCCAATCAGAGCTATAGCTGTCAAAGCACATACAATAAGTAAGGCTACAATAAGATTCATTGTCCGGTTCCTCCTTCTCTGCTATTCACATGAAGTGGAATCATTTGTTTCATGCTCCTCCTGCCGGGGTGTCACATTCTTAAAATTATTTGCATCAATAAATAAATGAGCCTGCCGTTTGATATCCTTGATTCGGATTTCATTTATCTTGTCACGGCAATTCATATAACTGTCAAATGCTTTTAACGCCAGTTGATCAATTTTACTTTCAAGAGATAAAATCTTCTGAAAAGAAATATTATCCCGGCTATTATCCTCAATAACTTCCCTGATTGACTGCTTTAAAGAAAAAACAAAACCAACAGCTTCAGCCGCAGTAAAGTTTTGTACAGTTCTAACCCGCATCAAATTGTCCAAAGCGATAACTCCGGAATTTTCGATGTCATCATTGAGAAAAGAATTAAACAGCGCATCGGTTTCAGTAGTAATAGTGTAACCTACCGGATTACTAAAACGATTAGTTTGTTTTAAGAGAAAACGTGAACTATGCGAGGGATAGGTTTCAACTATTAACTGCACCCAGCGATCGATAATTTTATTTTTCTCCCTGATTAACAGTTCTGTCAACATTACTGCCTCTCAAGTCAGTCGGCCAGCCAGCCAGCCACAAAGTAATGATTATTTAAAAAAATTGAATAATTAATAAGCAAGCTTTGGAATAAAAAGAGGATCTCCGACTTATAATAATAACCGGAGACCCTGATTCTTTTTTACACGCAGCCAGTCGGTTTTGCCAGTCCGGCTACTTTACAAGCGCCTTTGGCTGGTCCCGATGGGAACAATTCATAAACCTTTTTCAACGGAAAGCCTGTTTCTTTACAGAGCTTACGGATCATAGGAGCGATACCAAATTTCTGGTAGTAATCACGAAGGTAGTGAACTAGTTTCCAATGTTCTTCGGTAAGCTCTTCAACACCTTCGGTAGTGGCCAAAGCCAATGCAACCCGCTCGTTCCATTGATCCGGTTCTTCCATAAATCCATCTTCATCAACATCAATTTTGATTTCTTCCCTTTCAAATGTAGCCATTTCACACCCTCCAATAAATTTGATTATATACTGTTACATCATTACATACAATTTCAGTTATCGCATATCGATAAATCCGCAAGGGCAGTTTTCACCACATTTTTTGCACCCTTTGCAGAATTCCATTTTAACTTTATAAGGATCACCTTTCACCAATGGCTTGATGATTGCATTATCCTGGCAGTAACTCCAGCAGGTTCCACAATCAAAACACTGACCGCAACTCATACACCGTTTTGATTCAGCTAATGCTTCCTCTTCGGAGAGAGTGCTGACTATTTCAGCATCCATTATTTTAAGGCGTTCCTCAACCGGCATTTCATGAATTTCTACCCGGTCTTTATGTTCATAGTAGGCCATAGCCATTTTGTCCGGAGTTATCAGAACCTTCTCCTTCATAGGATCATTAATGACTTCGCCGGTAATCATCTCATGAATTGCTTCGGCAGCATAACGTCCATGAGCTAAAGCAGTAATAGCAATATCAAGATTGATGTTATCACCACCGGAATAGACACCGTCAACTTTGGTTTTGTATTTGTCGTCAATCTTGATCCAGTCGCGTCCTTCAATGAAATCTTCGAAACCATTGAAATCCGGAGCTTGAGAAATAGCCGCAATCAAAGTTGACATTTCCAGATCATAGGTATCGCCTTCGATTGGTACCGGGCGACGCCTTCCGGAAGAATCAGGTTCACCAAGTTCCATGCGCTGGCACTTCATACCGGTGACTTTGTCGTCATCTTTATAAAGTTCAATAGGAGCAGCAAGGAATTCAATCTTGATACCTTCTTCAATACATCCTTCAATTTCAGGATCAATTGCCGGCATTTCAGTTCTGGTACGACGATAAAGAATGGTAACTTTGGCACCCAGGCGACGTGAAACACGCGCTGCATCCACAGCAGTATCACCACCGCCGATAACAATCACATGATTGCCGACTTCAATCTTCTCACCATTATTCATGCGATGAAGGAAATCGGTACCGGTGAATACATTTACAGCATCTTCACCTTCGAGACGCAAGAGATAACCCTGATGAGCACCCAGACCTACAAAGATAGCTTTATAATCTTTCTGGAGATCAGTGTATTTAATTTCATTGCCGATCATGGTATTGAGTTTTAATTCAACACCCATATCACAAATACGATTGATCTCTGCATCCAGAATATCACCTGGTAAACGGTAATCAGGAATCCCATAACGAAGCATACCGCCCGCTTTGGGGAATGCTTCAAAGACTGTCACCGGATAACCACGACGAGCCAAATGATAGGCAGCTGTCATCCCTGCCGGTCCTGAGCCAATAATAGCAATTTTTTCTGAACGAGTCTCTTCGGTCAGTTTCTTTGGTACAAGTTTTTTCTCAAGTCCAAAATCTCCAAGGAACCGTTCAAATGCATTAATAGAAACTGCCCCTTCAAGCTTGGTGCGATTGCATTCGGTCTCACATGGATGCGGGCAGATTCTGCCGCAAACTGACGGGAATGGACTTTTGCTCATCCAGATATGCCAGGCTTCTGTCAATGCCTGTTCGTTTGATTTTTCATAATCCTCTGCTTTGGAAAGCAACATCAATGCTTTTCTGATCGGATTATGATTGGGACAATTAGTGCCGCATGGTGGTTTCTTTTCTACAAAATATGGCCGAAGATCCGACTCCTGAGAACCACCTTTTCCGCCGCCGGAACCAAAGCTGCGTCCCCGCAAACCTTTTTTCTTTTTCTTTACGATCTTAGCCATGTTGTAACTCTTTCATCGAAGTATTGTTTTTTTACGAACAGACGAAACATAATTTGATTATATCATTTTCCCCTGTTCCCGAAACCTCTATTTAAAATTTATTCTTCTATTCTATACAGTTATTTTATATTTTTCACCCTCCGAATCCGAGATGGATTCAGAAGTTTTCCTGGCGGCCACGCTGCTTCTATATTCTCTGGCATTACGTACTAAAGCAGATGCCCAGGATTTTGTACCAAGAGCATGAATATGGGTATAGCTGGCAAAAACATTTTTATAAACCAGTCCATCACGTTTGTTTCCGAGTCCCACTCCTTTGCTCATTGTCATACAACCTAACTGATTATCCAGATTCACAACCGGTCCGGAATAATGGAATTCATGGCCTCTCAATGTTTCACCGGTTTTAAAATAAGAGTTGGGCTGGTCAATTATGATTTCAGTATAACCATGCCCGACCGGTTTTTCATTCATTTGCAAATCAATATCAAAAAGACCTGTCATTGGGAATGATTCATCATTCCATTTTAGAGAATTGCAAAGATAAATAAGTCCACCGCATTCAGCATATATTGGTAATCCGAGGTGAGCTTTCTCTTCAATCGCAACCATTAATTCTCGGTTAGCAGATAGCTGTCTGGCATGTGTTTCAGGAAATCCACCACCTATATATAGAGCATCAATTTCAGGAAGCTTTTTATCTGCCAATGAAGAAATCGGTATCAGTTCTGCTCCCTTTTCCTGTAATGCTTCAAGATTATCGGGATAATAAAAAGTAAAAACAGAATCTTTGAAATACCCTATCTTTACGTTTACATCACTACTTGTAATTTTCTTTTCGATTTTAAGATTGTCTGAAATTTCAGGAGCGGATCTTGCAATATTTTTCAATTCTTTAACATTCAAATATTTTTCTGCAATTTCACTCAGCGTGGATGATAGTTTTTCATTATCAGAAAACTCTGTTGGAGGAATTAATCCCAGATGTCGGCCGGGTATCAAATTGGCTTTCTTGCCAAGTTTGGGAATAGCACCAAGAACCGGAAGATTGCAAAATTCGGAGATAGTATCAGTGATTATTTTTTGATGCCTTTTACCGGCTACATTGTTCAGAATAACACCAGCCAGATTAAGATCAGGATCAAAATCTCTGCATCCGTTTATTAAAGCTGCTGTTGTTCTTGTCATTTTAGTCACATCCACTACCAGTATCACCGGAGCATTCAATAGTTTTGCCAACTCGGCTGTGCTGTGAGTACCCTTTACATCTTTGCCGTCAAAAAGACCGCGGTTGCCTTCAATTAATGCAATCTCAGTATTTCGGGAATGACTTGCAAAAGAGTGTATGATATCCTCTTTTTCCATTAAAAAAGTATCCAAATTATAACAGACGTGCCCGGCAGCATAACCCAGCCAGGCGACATCTATATAATCGGGACCTTTTTTAAAGACACTCAGTTTTTCCCCTTTGCTTTGTAAATAAGCAGAGAGGCTTAAACTTACCAGTGTCTTACCGGAATCGCCGGAAAGTCCGGCGATAACCAGTCTTGGTATATTCATACCCATTTGTCAGCCTCAAAAACTGCAATTAATCGTTGGCTGCACCTTCTCTATGCGGCAGTTCCAAAAAGCTTCCACCAAAATAGGTGTAAACCAATTTACCTGAGTTAACCAATTCTCTTATGGCTGCTTTGCAAAGTTTTTTATCGCAATCATCACCAAAAGTTTCAATCATGGCTTTAGACAGATCAGTCGGTTTCAGCTTTTTTAGTCCAGTCGCATCACTTACCATCTTAAACATGGCATCAGCAATTTCATCAACGGTCTTCATAATAAATACCCCTTAAAAAGAAATGTGTGTTGACCGCTTAAATGTCAGACCAGCATGTTTGAAATCATCAATATGTTCTTTTTTGAATGGAATGCCAGTCATCTTGAAGAATCTCGGCCAGCCGATTCGCTCAATCCATTCACCCATTCTTTCATACGGATGCGCATTCTTCGCCCAAATCTCTACCAGATTTCTGATAGCATCAGTAACTTCGGGCCAACGTGGTGGATTATTTGGAATAAACGGAATAGCTAATTTAGAGAACATCGGTTCATGACGAGCGTTTGAAACCTTGCCGCCTACCCAAATGGAAACACCATCATTAAGCGGATCATTCAGGGGCATCGACGGACAGACAGTGAAACAGTTAGCGCAGAACATACAGTCATCTTCGATAATTTCCACTGAAGGATTCCCATCAACTGTAGCAGGTCGGATAGCTGCTGTCGGACAGGAAGCGACAACGCTTGGAATTTCACACTGTTTCTTTAGAGTTGCGTGATTGATTTTAGGCGGGCGACGGTGGACACCAAGAATAGCAATATCGGAACAGTGAACCGCACCACACATATTCAAACAACAGGCCAGGGCGATTCTCAATTTACCCGGCAATTTGGTTTCGGTGAAATACTCAATCAGATCATCCAATACACTTTTCACAATACCGGAGGCATCTGTTGCCGCCGAGTGACAGTGAACCCATCCCTGAGTGTGGATAATACTAGTAATAGCGTTACCGATACCACCCACCGGATGACCCATATCAGCAAGGTCTTTAATAAGGGCATCAATACCGGAGTCATTGTCCATCAGGAATTCAACATTGTGACGACTGGTGAAACGAAGATGACCACCGCAGTATTTATCAGCCAGGTCGCAATATAATCTAATTTTATCAACACTGATCAGTCGGCCTGAAGCTGCTCTGACCGTGAAGAGTTTATCACCTGTTTCGGAGACATGAACCATAACACCCGGTTTCAGGATTTCATGATATTTCCATTTTCCATAATTTGCTTTAATTACCGGCGGCAAAAATTTCTCATAATGGGGCGGCCCATAATCTGTGCGCCGTTCTTGTGGATCTGCCATACTTTACCTCTATTTCTTAATATTATTATTTCAATTTAAGCTATTAGCCTTCTTCTTCATCATCACCATCATCTTCTTCATAAAATTCTTCATAGAAGACATATGGATTTTCACGAGGATGAGCTACCATCTCAGGAACAATATCAATTTCACATTCTTCAAGGAAATTACCCATACCTACACGCTGGATAAATTCACCCACGCGTTCACGAGCTTTTCCTTCTTCACACCAGAGATCCCAGATACGTTCGACCATATCTTTAATTTCCTGATATGGTGGCTCCATTTTTATAAAGGGAATAATAACAGATGAAAGCAGAGCACCTTCAACAATCGGAGCTTTTGAACCGAGAAGAATTGTAGCACCGCGATCTTTACCCGGACGAAGGGCTTTGGGCATTACATTAATGCAGTGCATACAGCGGACACAGTAAGAATTTTCAATTGAGATTTCCTTGCCATCAAAATCCATGCATTTAGACGGACAGTTACCGACTACATCACGCATGATATTCATTCCTTTATCGGCATATTCTCTAACAGCATCCTGATCAATCTGAATTTCATCGCGCCAGGTACCAATTATTGACATATCCGAACGAGCAATCGAAGCTACACAATCGTTGGGACAGCCGGACATTTTGAATTTAAATTTGTATGGAAATGCCGGACGGTGTAACTCATCCTGGAAAGTTTGAGTTAAATCATACGTGACAGCCATTGTATCATAACATGCCCATTCACAACGCGACATACCACAGCAACAACTGGGAGTACGAACATCAGATCCGGAACCACCCAAATCAAAATCAAGCTCGCCTAATTCTTTAAAAATGGGTTCCAATTCCTCTGTCCTGGTACCTAATAAAATGATATCCCCTGTAGAACCATGCATATTAGTAAGGCCAGAACCACGTTTTTCCCAAATGTCACATATTTTTCTAAGAATATCAGAAGTGTAATACCAACCAGCCGGCTGGTTGATACGCATAGTGTGGAAGTGAGAGACACCGGGGTATTTTTCAGGTAAATCGGTATATCTACCAATAATACCGCCACCATAACCCATGACACCAACAATACCGCCATGTTTCCAGTGGCCAATTTTTTCATTGTAGGATTGCTCTAATAGACCAAGCAGGTCTTTTGACATTGGACTCCGCTTAGCAGCCATTTTGATTTCTTTTACAAAACTCGGCCAAGGCCCCTTTTCCAGTTCATCAAGCATTGGGGTTTTTGGTAGTGCATCAGCCATTGTGACTCCTAATTCTACTGGATTATTGTTCCAGTCTTAAACTAAATATGTTAAATAAAATTTTTATTCGATCTCCATTGTAAATCAAGATCATTATTGTTATTTTTTTCACTAACTCAACAATGTATTTAATGAATATATACAATATAGTCAAGGATTATTTGTGAAAAAATTCATTATCTTTTAATTATCATTAATTTATATCGGATAAATATAGTGTTACATTAAGATTTTCTTAAGTATTTATATTATAACGTATTATAGCAATATATTTTGTTGGATTGGTCTTGTGTTTTTGTTTAGTCTTAATAAAGTAAATTTTGAAAGATCTATCAATCTTCCAAAGAAATCATGAATATCGATAAAATACAAATATTACTGTCAAAAAAAAAGAACCCCCCAAAATATGGGAGGTTCTTATTATATAATAAAAACTGTTTTTTACATATCTTTGTACGGATTTGGTCCGACAGTTTCCATAACTTCAAGGAAATCATCAAAAATACTGGGGATTTTGTCATAATCAGAGAGTGCCAATTCGTGTACTTCTACTCTTTCCTCTTCCAAAACCAGCTGTTTTAGCTTATCACGAACATTATCCATACGATATGCAGCTAATTCTGATCCCTTAATAAAGTGACACTGATAGTCATCACCTTTTTTACAACCAATTAGAATTATGCCGTCAAATCCGCTGGCCAGAGCATCACTGATCCAGACAGTATTCATTGATCCCAGACATCTAATCGGAATAATACGAATCATAGCGTTATATTTTTTGCGCTGCATAGCAGAAATATCAACAGCTGGAAGAGCATCGTTTTCGCAGATAAACACCAATATTCTTGGTTTTTCATCAAATTCATCGGGCATCGAAATTGATTTGATCATCTGAGAAACCATATTGATATTAAAATCCGTAAAGGTAATAATTCGCTCCGGACAGGCTCCCATACATACACCACAACGACGACAGCGGAACGGGTTGGGTTTTGGTGTTCCTTTGTCATCTTCATCAAGTGCACCAAACGGGCATTCTTCAGTACAGCGTTTACACTGAGTACATCGTTGCATAAAGAAATCCGGGAAGCTGGCATCACCTGAACGTGGATGAACCGCTACTCCGCGAGAAATTGATTCAACAGCCTGAATTGCTTTTAATGCAGCACCATAGGCATCATCAACAGCTGACGCAAAGTCCATAGGGGCTCTTACTGCACCAGCTGCGTATATGCCGGTACGACGTGTTTCATATGGGAAACAGATAAAATGAGAATCCGGGAATCCATATTTAAAAGTAGGCAGATCTGTTCCCTGGCGATAGGTCAGATTAAGAATCCTCGCTCCAATTTCAGCTCCGGCAGCCGCTTTTTTGCCATCCTCAGTTTTACCTTCTTCAGGTTTTTCTTCAACTTCACTTTCAGCAGGTTCTGCTGTAACTCCTTCATCTTCAACTTTTGTTGTAGGTACTATTCCAGTAGCCAGAACCACCATATCCGCATTGATACTGATGTCATCACCCAGGAGTGTTTCTGATACACTGATTTTAAGCTGACCATTATCATCTTTGGTGACGCTTTCAAGTTCACCTTTGGTAAAGAAAACAGCATCATCGTTCTGAACAGCCATATAGAACTGCTCAAATTGTTGAGGTGAACGGACATCTTTATAAATCACATAAATCCTGGCATCAGGATAAAGTTCACGCACATATTTAACCTGCTTCAATGAAACACGGCAACAGACTGCGGAACAATAGGGCAGGTGATCCTGATCACGAGATCCGGCACATTGCAGGAAAACAATGCTGTCAACCGGTTTACCATCGGAGGGACGCTTGATCTCCCCTTTTTTGTACATATCTTCTAATTCAACGTTTGTTACAACATCAGGGGAAATACCATAACCCCATTTTCCCAGCTTGTCAGTATCGTACTGTTTCCAACCACTGGCTAAAATAATAGAACCTATTTTCAGCGATTCCTGAGTTCCGTTTTGTAATGTGACATCAAAAAGTCCCGGTTGTCCGGCGGTTTTCTTAACAACTGTCGAAGTATGAATGGTAATATTACCGTTTGATGTAACTGAATTAATCAGATCATCTTTTCCAATTTCAACAAGGGAATCATAAGGGGGTTGTTTGGGGAAAGCTTTGGTGAATTTATTTGCCCAACCGCCAAGTTCCGCTTCTTTTTCAACAAGGTGAACTTTGTAACCGGCATCAGCAGCAGCTTTGGCGGCTGTCATACCGGCCATACCTCCACCCACAACCATAATTTCTTTGCTGGTTTCTTCTATATGCGGTTCGGGAATTTCGGTGTTAGTAACTTTGGAAATTCCCATATTGATATAGTCGTCAGCCATTGTCTGGGTGTCTTCATCGTTCGGTTCATGAGAGTAGGTTACATATTCACGCAAGGCAACCCGTTCGGTCATTACTCCATTGCCAAAATCGAACAGCTCCGGGAATACACGATTAGAACAAGCGGCAACAATAATACTGTTTAAACCTTCGCTGGCAATATCATCTTTAATAAATTTGACACCTTCTTCGTTACAGAGGGCATCATGGGTTTTACATACCGCAACTTTACCTTTGTGCTCTTCAATAAGTTTATCACAATCAAGGCAGTTGCCGATATCACAACCTTTACATATATAAAGACCAATTTTTTTATCCATGATTTACCTCTTCCCTCCGGCGATAATTGCTTTTAGGGCTGCACCGGTAGCATCCTGAACAGTTGCAGAGACTTCAAAAGGCCGCAAAGTTGTTCCGGTTCCGATAACTCCTTTACCACCATTGTTGACAATGAATCCGAATTCATCCTGTTTTGTGTCAAGAGGAGGTTTATCATCAAATGTATTTGGTACCATACCAATTGCAAGAACAGCCATGTCAACTTCGGTTTTGGTGATTTCACCCGTCAAAGTATTTTCTGCTTCAAGAATCAGATTCTGATTTTCGGGATTCTCTTTTATCGAGCCGACTTTACCGCGATGGAAATGAAGTTTCTGATCATCCTGCATTTTAACATAGAAATCTTCCAACCGTCCGGGTGAACGAACATCTATATAGTACAAATATATTTCAGCTTCAGGGTAACGTTCTCTGATATAAGTAGCCTGTTTCATTGAAGCAAGACAACAGACTGCGGAACAATATGGCAGATGATTTTCATCACGGGAACCGGCGCATTGGACAAACCCTATTTTTGTAATCTCTTTTTGATCAGAGGGTCGAACAATTTTACCTTCCGAAGGACCTGTTTTTGAGGCCATCCGTTCCATTATCACATTGGTCACGACATTTTTATATTTACCAAATCCAAGATTATCGATTTTTGAGGCATCATATGGTCTCCATCCGGTAGCCCAGACAATCGCACCTACTTTGGCTTTGATTGTACGTGGCTTCATTTCCAAATCAATGGCACCGTATTCACAAGCATCGACGCATTTTTTCATACCGGCATCATTAACAAAATCAGGATCAACCACATAACGATTCGGGTAGGCCATTACATGAGGAAGATAAATAGCTTTTGTTTTATCAAGACCATAATTGAAATCATTTTCCCTTTCAATTTCACAGACCTCGGCACATTTACCACAACTGGTACATTTTTCGTTAACGAAGCGAGGTTTTATTGTAAGGGTAACAGTATAATCCCCCGGAGTACCTAAAATTTCGGTTACCTCAGTCAAGGTTAAGACCCTCGCATAAGGATTGACACGAAGTCTTTTCAAATTAATTTCGATTCCGCAGGTGGGAGGACAGAGTTTGGGGAAATATTGATTCATTCCAGCAACTCGTCCACCTATCGATGGGAGCTTTTCTACCAGGATAACATGTTTCTGTAATTCTGCTGTTTCAATAGTAGTAGTCATACCGGCAATACCACCGCCCACAACTAAAGTATCAGCCTGAATTACATCCTGGACCGGTTCATATTCGGCCATATTATTCTCCTTGAAGCCCTGATTTCGATATGCAGGAGTTCAGGTTTTCATTAATGACTTCGTTATATAAGGAAATGCGAAGTCAGTTAATTAAATAATACTGAACCGATTAATTGTAATCAGGCTCAGCAATTTTTTGACAAAAGTAACACATCCGGCATTTAAATGTCAAGCAATTATGATAAAAGATACCATAATCTTTACTTATTT
>DAOWMZ010000010.1 GCA_030642845.1 Candidatus Zixiibacteriota bacterium | reverse complement strand
GAGCATTGCCTTAATATTTTTGTATCCTATGAACTCAAAAGCCGTCTTAAAGAATTGGCGGAAAAATACGACCGGACAACTTCGGATATCGTAAGAGCGGTTCTTCGGATAGGGATTCCGATGATGGAAGGATTATCCCAAGCCGAAGAAGTCATGGTCAAAGAGTATATTCAATTGTTCCGCAAACTCAGACAGGTGAAATCATTGAAGGAGGTATAACAGAGGCAGGCATTGTTTGAATTATTTTATATTTTTTTTAAAAATCCATAGTTATATATTTGATCATAAATAATTTTTATCGAGATGTAAATGTCCGAGCGTTTTCGTTTTAACCGTTTAGAGATATCCGGGTCATTAGGTGATCTGGGTACTCTATTGCCTATTGCCATTGCCATGATTCTTGTTAATGGCTTGAATCCGCTCGGTTTGTTTTTCAGTATCGGTCTGTTTTATATCTTTTCCGGATTATATTTTGGAGTTACAGTTCCCGTTCAGCCGATGAAAGTAATCGGAGCCTACGCCATCGCCACATCCATGTCCGTATCAGAGGTATATGCTTCAGGGCTGCTTCTTGGGATTATACTTTTATTTATCGGACTGACACATATGATTGATCTTATCCGTGATTATACTTCCAGGGCGGTTGTTCGGGGGGTGCAGGTATCAATCGGTACTTTACTGGCGATCAGCGGGTTCAAGTTTATTCTTGGGATATCCAAATTTCAGACACTGCAAACAGAGACTGATTACCTTCTTACAATCAGTAATTCCCCTGATATAATAGGCATAGCCATTGGGATTGTTTTTGGTGTTATAACACTTTTACTCCTGAACAATAAGAAATTCCCGGCTGGAATGGTGGTTGTTATCGGAGGAATTATTATGGGAATCTTTTTAGGACGCGGCAGTGGGGTGGGGATTAATATTATCGGATTTCACCTGCCGGAATTTTTACCTTTTGATTTTCCCAAAGGGGTTGATTTTAATTTTGCTCTGATAGCCTTGGTGTTACCGCAGATTCCGATGACAATCGGCAATGCCGTGCTCTCTTATACTGATCTGTCCAAACAATATTTCGGGGGTAAATCATCAAGAGTAACCAATCGAGCTGCCTGTATCAGCATGGGCCTGGCCAATTTATTCAGTTTTCTTGTTGGCGGTATGCCGCTCTGTCATGGTTCCGGGGGTTTAGCCGCTCATTATCGATTTGGAGCTCGTACCGCAGGATCGAATATTTTTATTGGGGCGGTCTTTGTTATTATGGCAATAATATTGGGTGAACATATTTTATCAATAATCCATCTTCTTCCCATGGCGGTTCTCGGAGTGCTTTTAGTCTTTTCCGGTCTGCAGTTAGCGGTAATGGTTAAGGATCTTGATAACCGCAAAGATCTATTTGTAGTAATGTTGATGTTAGCTTTAACCCTGACAACAAATCTGGCCGTTGCCTTTATCGCTGGGATATTTATCGCCCGGTTACTTAAATGGAAATGGTTCTCAGTTTAATAAAAATCCCAGAACTGAGCCCAGGCAAACTGGTAGTAAAGAGCATAAGGTTGTGGAATTAATATTTTGTCGGGGTAAAATCCCTGATATTCGATAATATTATCG
Source organism: Candidatus Zixiibacteriota bacterium (assembly GCA_030642845.1). GTDB lineage: Bacteria > Zixibacteria > MSB-5A5 > GN15 > FEB-12 > DAOWMZ01. Next base: position 12,893 of record DAOWMZ010000010.1, on the reverse strand, counting down.
GTAACAGTGAAAATATTAAATTCTTCGTAAATACAGCCGGAGGGACAATCGCCCCAGGCGTTTCGGAAGAAATAGACCATCTGATTTCCGTCCTGATACATTAATAACATTGGCCTGTCATTATCAAGCAGATGAGGGTAGACAGATTCAAACCCAGGCAAGCCAATGTATGATGGTTTCATTATGACAGGATTTTTAATATCAGTAAACTCAAGTTTTATAAATCCGGGGTAGTATTCTGTGAACTGTTCAAATCCAAATTGGGTATTGAATTCATCCCAATGATGATAGGTCCCTTCAATAATACTATCAAGAGCACCATCTGTTACTCCAACATTCAATTCACTATATATCCAGGGACCGGTAAATTCCATACTTACTATTGGTATTGAATCCTGCCACTGTTCACGAATTGATGTAAGGTCATTAAATATTTGTTCGTAAAACTTAAACTGGGGAATATAGTCATCTTTAAGCCAGATAGCAGCCCAGGCTGCTTCTATATTGATATCACCAACCTCAAAATTATCACAAAGAGAAGGGGTAAAACCCCCTTTGAATAGATAGTCAACCATGTACGTTAAATCAGTGACAAGTATATCACCATCTTTGTCAACATCTGCCTCTTCAAAACAGGGAGGTTCATCGCCTCCTTTGAAAAGATAATTAACAAGAAAGACCAGATCGCTAATATTTAAATCATTGTCATAGTTGGCATCCCCTCTGATGCCGTCATGGTTGCAGCAGAATACATTGGCCGATGATTTATCTGTGAAGCTGAGAGTAAACAAGCAAATCAAACCAACCATCACCATTATCGAAGAAGTCATAGTTTTTTTCATAATTCCAACTCCATATATGGATACAGTTTCTTCATTAGGTTTGGCGGTAACTACGGTCCAGTTTGTTGTACAGATCAAATATAACATGCTTTACCAGTTTTGTCAATTGAGAATAGATAGGGGATGAAATATAGTAGGGCAGGATCCCAGAGTGATCCTGCCAAATCATTAAATTAATTCAAATATATCCAAAGCTCAAACAGAGCTATAATAATTGCAAGGTATAAGAAAGGTTTGAAGTGGCTTGCTTTGTGGTTTTGTATGGAGAAGTTAATTCCTTCTGTGAAATTCAATTTTTCTTTACCCTTGTATCTCATTAGATGGAAACAGATAGCATGACCTATAATATATGTACTTTTGAATCAATTGTTCAAATAAATATTGGCGTAATTAAAACAAAATCGTATAATATTACATGCGAGTTATCATTATTACATTATTTTTATTCTTTTTTTTATCTGGGTTTGCAGCCCCTCAAACTCCGACTACTTTTGAGGAAGCAAAAGAACTTTCGATCCAACTTAACAAACCGATCCTGCTGGAGTTTTTCCGGGATGATTGAGAGTATTGCGAATTAGCCGCTCGTGAAGTGGAATCAGAAGAAGTAGTAAAAAAAGCATTGCAGAATGTAATTCATCTTTCTCTTAATGTGAAAAAGGGTGAAGGTGTCGAGTTAGGAAAAGAATATCATGCCGGACCATACTATCCTTTGTTTGTGCTTGCCAATAGCAATGGTGATGTTATATACCGATGGGAAGGCTACACAACTGCCAACAAGTTTATCGGGTCATTAAAAACAGGGCTTGCTGATTTAACAACAATCGAACAACGTGTTCAGCGAAACAAAAATAATCCCAACAATCGCGATATAAATGTTCTTGCTAAGTATTTTACTGATATTGGCGAATACATGGAATCAAATAAATATTATCGCATTGCTCAGAATCAAAGTAGCAGAACTACTCGTGATTATAGTTTCTCGATTTTCCAGAACTATGCCGATGCCATCTGGAACGGCATTATGCCATTTGATTCGGTATTCATTTCCGCTGATAATGTTTTAAACAACAAACGAGCACTCAAAGACAACATCAGAAAACTGGCAATGATGATTACCAATCTTGCCCGAAGAAAAGACCGTACAAATGACATTGGCAAATATCTTAGGATCGGGATTGATATTACTGCTAATAATAAAAATGCAAAAACAAAAGAGTATCATTATTTGATCAAAGCGGATTATGAACTATATGTAACTCATGACACTCTGAATGCCATCAAACAAAAACAGAATAGCATGGGGGATGGGTGGCAGAACGATCCGGCGAAATATTTTTCCTATGGCAAATACTGTTTTGATAGGAAAATCAATTTAACGGAAGCTGAAAAATATGTTCGGATGGCCTGTCAGAAAGCATCCGAAGGGAGTTTCCGAGCAAAGCATCTTAATCTATTGGCTGAAATATGCCATGCAAAAGGCAACACTGAAGAAGCAATTGTTCAAATCAAATTAGCAATAGAAAACGATCCCGATAATGAAAGCTACTCAACACAACTGGAACGGTTTGAAAAATAGATTTGTAAGTTTTGTATTATAGTTTTATATGTCGCCCGTTTTAGACCTATATTTTAGTCTTGTAGAAAACATTTTATTTCATCATCTCAACTAATTCGATTTGGCTTAATACTCCAACAACTGCTGCTTCAACCCTCAATACCCATCTTCCAAGTCTGAATTTTTGAAATCCCAAGCCTTCCATTAAGTCCAATTCGAATGGAACCCAGCCTCCTTCAGGTCCAATAGCCACCACCAACGAGTTGCTCTTATTGGAATAGATATCATCTAAATTTTTTTGAGATTCCAGTTCGGGCAGCAACATAGTTGCCTTATTTAGTCTTTTTTCAACGATAACAGGAAATATTTCTTCAAAAAACCTTTTAAAGCGATCATGAATGGAGACAATTGGAAGTCTGGTGTTTTTCCCCTGGCTCAAACCTTCGATTAGAAATGGTTTGTAATTTTCAGGTTGCAACAAAGGAGAATGGAAAAAGCTTTTTTCAACTCGGTTAGCTCTGATCAAATAAAGATTTCTGACTCCCATAGTTGCCGAAATAATCAATACCTTTTTTAATGTCTGGGGACGGGGGAGAGCACAAATCAGATCAATTGTTGGTTTTGGGGCAGGGTTCTCTTTAAGTTCAATAGGTTCTATGACAACTTCATTATCAGTAATATTGACAATTTTTGCTTTACCCCGGGGGCCATTGATAATACCAATTTCAATTATATCTCCGGTATTGGAACGTAATATTTCTTTTATATGTGTCGCTCTTGCGTCGGTAAGATGAAAAAGATCATTCTCTTGTTCCGATTCTGATACTATTATTAAATTCATCCTGAAATTATAATCTATAATTGTGTGGATATAAAGTGACTTTTGACAATTTCTTAACATATTGACATTTCTGTAAAAAAATATATCTTGATCGCCAGAAAAATAAGGTTTGATTTATGATTTCATTAATTGTTGGTCTGGGAAATATTACTACGAAATACAAAGATACCCGCCATAATGTCGGTTTTGGGGTACTCAATAGGGTGGCTCAGACACTAAAAATCAAAAAAGTGAAGACTACTGAGTTATACGACTATAGTGATTTTATTAATAAAGGTGACAAGCTCACTTTGGCCTGGCCTCGTACTTATATGAATCGATCAGGATGGGCGGTCGAGAAACTTCTTGTTAAACACGGGCTTACGCCAAATGACATGCTCGTTGTAGTTGATGATTACAATTTACCTCTGGGAAAATTGAGACTTCGTAAATCCGGCAGTGATGGTGGTCATAACGGTTTGGCATCAATAATAGATTCTTTGGGTACAAATGAATTTCCGCGTCTCCGTTTGGGAATTGGTACTTTACCCGATAATATTAGTAGTTCTGATTTTGTCTTAAGCAGATTCGAACCGGCTGAATCAGAACTGGTTGAAGAAATGCTTGACAAAGCTGCGGAAGCAGTGCTTTTTAGCATAAATAATCGCTTCGATGAGGCGATGAATAAATATAACATTCACCCTGTTTAACTTATTGCATTTAAAAGTTAAGCCGTTTGATTTTAACCAACGTCCGAAGGGAGGACATTGAATGCGCACGTATGAAACTACGTTCATAGTCAATCCTCAAACAGATGATGCCACCATTGACAGCCAGGTTGGAGCAATATCCAAACTGATTTTGGATAATGGCGGTAACATTCTTAATGAAAACCGGATGGGAACCAGAAGACTGGCCTATCCTATTCAAAAACTCACCCAGGGATACTACACAACTTTTGTGTATGAGGGAACCGCGGAGGTAATCTCAATCCTTGATCGTCATTTTAATCTCGGTGAAGCTTACCTGCGCCATTTGACTATCGTTTTCGAAGGAGATCTTGAGAAGTTTAATCCTTCCCTCGAAGATAGCAATGACCAGGAAGAGAAAGTTGCACCGGTTAGTAATGAGCCTGAAGTAAAATCTGAAGCGATAGAAGAAGCCGCTGAGTCTCAGGAAGAAGAGAAGATAGAGGAAGCTGAACCGGAAACTGAAGAACCTGTTGCAGAAACTTCCGAAGAGGAAAAACCAAAAACTGATGAATCTGCTGATTCAAAAGAATTTAACGAAGATGATCAATTATAATTTTGATAACCGGAATTATTAATAGAAATAAAAGAGGAAGCAATAAGGTGAAGAATTTAATGAGAAGAAGGAAATTCTGTTATTTTTGTGAGAACAGAATATCTATCCTTGATTATAAAGATGAAAGACTACTTCGTCGTTTTGTAAATGAACGAGGGAAAATTATACCTCGTCGTATTTCCGGGAACTGTGCCCGACACCAACGGCGTCTTACTGTCTCTATCAAACGCGCCAGAATGATGGCGTTTATGGCTTTTGAGAGTGAATCGTTTCGTTGATAAAATAAAACCGAATATAGATTCTGAAACAGCATCCAATTCTGAAAGAAATTCAACATTTCTTATTGTATTGGCTATGCTGGCTTACTCGGTATTAGCTTTTGGAAACTGGCTGGAACAATCGGTATTATTACTTACTATTGTTACCGCCCCAATAACTTATTTTTTGATGATGTATCTTTATTATGGTATAGCAAAGCTGGCTTTTAGGCAGCAGTATCTTATTCTGGGATCAGGTGTTTTAGCGGCAATAATTCTCGGTTGTGTGATTATTGAGTCATCTCAAATGATTTATGCTTTCACCGGCTGGGGAATGCTGTTATCAGCAGGAGTAATATCCGGCCTGATGACTCAAAGAGGTTACCGTCCCAGAATGGTATATGTTGTCTCAGTAATTGCGCTGACGATTTTTGTGATCTTGAACTATTTTTCAATATGGCAGGATCTTAGTAAATCATCGACAGAGAGCATTCAAAAACTGGTAGCTCAGGCTGAAAACCAACTTGCCATTGTAGGTGAAAGTCAGGAAAGAATCAGACTGGCGACAGAGATGTTTCAAAAACTACTGGTAATTATTTTTAGATTGATCCCGGCTGAGATTATTCTCACTATAGCCGTACAGTTTAGTGTTGGCTATCTCATTTTTGTGAGATGGATTGATCGTAATCGTCTGGCCACTCCCCAGTGGGAGCCGTATATCTACTGGCAGATGCCGTTTTGGTTTATTCCGGTAGTTATGGTATTTATCGTGGCGCGTCTGATTGGTGGAGAATTTATAGAATTAGCTGCTGACAATGCTTTGGTAGTTATGGCGACTTTTTATACTCTGACCGGGTTGGCTTTGCTGGAATATATGCTTAGGAAACTTCGTTTCTCAACCCTTATGAAAACTCTGTTTTACATAATGCTTTTCTTCCTGCCGTTAGTAAATCCGATGTCAGGGATAATAATGGGGGTGGGAATAAGTTTGCTTGGTTTTATTGACAGTTTTACTGATTGGCGTAAAATTCGTTTAAGAGAATTAACATGATAACAATTTTGTTGCAATGATATTTGAAAGGGCGTAAAATGAAAGTAATATTACGTGAAGATGTCGCGGGTGTCGGATCTGCGGGACAAGCGGTTGAGGTTAAAGGGGGCTATGCTCGTAATTTCCTCGTACCGAGAAATATGGCTATCCCGGCAACCCGAGCCAATCTTAAATCGATTGGTGAGATTAATAAACAAAAAGAGATCCGTGAAAGAAAATCCCGTCGTGTGGCTGAAGTGGTCAAAGAGCGGATCGAAAAACTGGAACTTTCCATTGAAGTTCTGGTGGGTGAAGAAGACAAGCTTTTCGGCTCCGTAACTAATGGTGATATCGCCGAAGCATTGGCGGAAAACGGTGTTACGATTGATAAAAGAGCTATATTGCTTGAAACTCCTATCAAGGTTCTTGGTGTTTATACTGTGCCGGTGAAAGTTGATAAGGATGTATCAGCGAATCTTAAACTTTGGGTAGTTAAAAAATCATAAGATGAATTTTCTCGAAGTAAAAGTTGACGGGTTGGCACTTGATATGACAACTAATTCTCCGGTTGTGATTTTATCACCTGATAGCCTCGATAAGGTTTTACCGATATGGATCGGTCATGCCGAAGCCTGGGGAATAGCGATGGAGTTATCAGGTGTTAAATCAAAACGCCCGATGACTTATGATTTGTTGAAAACTATTCTTAGTACCGTTGAAGCGATTGTGGATCGGATCGAAATCACTGAATTAAAGGAGCAGACATTCTTTGCTAAACTGCATCTTAAATGCGGTGATAAAAAATATGAATTAGATGCGCGTCCATCGGATTCAATTGCAATTGCTCTGAAAACGGGAGCCCCGATTTATGTCAATGAAGAGCTGTTTAATTTGGAACAGGTGGAATCGGATGAAAAACCTCCTATTCCAAATGACCCTGAAACGCTAAGAGAACGACTAAGAAAAATTAACCCTGAAGATTTTGGGAAATATTCGCTTTAAACCGTATGCGTGGTGTAAAATTTGTCAGGTGTTTTTGTCTATTACTAATTTTAGTAATATTATCCGGCTCAAGTCTTGCCGAAAACAGGACTGACATTGAAAATATTAAACAGGCTCTTGCCAAAGGAAAACGCCTGATCAGACAAGGCGACTATCTTAACGCTACCCGGATCTTTGAAGTTTTAGCCGGCCAGTATCCCAATTCGTCTGATGTTGATCAGTTTATATTTTATCGAGCTAAAGCCAAATATTATTTTGGTAATTATGCTGAAGCTATCGCCGGATTTTCTTATTTTATTAGTCGCTATCCAAATTCCAGGCAGAAACCATACGCACATTTTTTTCAAGCAAATGCCTACTACCGAAACGGTGATTTAAACAATGCTTTCAAGCAATACCTGAACTCGTATCAGTTATGCGATGATGATCTTGGTGAACTTATTATAAATTCATTGTCGGCTATGTATGAAAATGCATCGTCTATTGATGTCCATGTCTCAGAATTTGAGCAGCTTTCTGATAAAAAGAAATGTCTTCTAATTGATAGATTGGCTCCGGTATTAATTGAAAAAAACAATATTCAGGAAGCTAATAAGCTTCTGGCTGTCTGTGATAATGATCTTGTTAGCACTGAAACCCGATCACCCGGTGATAAAACAAATCTTGAAGTCGCCATATTACTTCCTCTCTCCGGTGATCTTAATTCGTTTGGACAGGATATTTATAACGGGGCAATCATCGCCTCGGAAATATTTCGCTCAGAGCATAACCTGAATATTAAATTAACTCCGTATGACACCTATGGCGATCCTGTATCTGCTGCGAGAATTGCAGGTGATCTTGACAATTCTATGGTTGATGCAATAATCGGACCTCTCACAAGTGAAGAGGCTGCTGTTGTTTCTGCTCGAATGAACAATAGCCAGTTGCCGATTCTGATTCCAGCCGCAACCGAAGCCGGGATTACACTTTTATCAGAATCTTCATTTCAGCTTTCACCCAATATTGAACTGCAAGGTGTTCGGATAGCTGAGTACGCTATCACTGAACTAAAAGCTGATACTGCCGCTTTGATTACGTCAACCGCAAAAGAACATCTTCTGACAAGCCGTGCCTTTGTTGAGCGATTTAAAGAACTGGGCGGGACAATTGTTGCTATTGAATATTATCGTTCTCGAGATAAAGATTTCGGCAAGTATATTCGTGATATAAAAGCTGTCATGCTTAGGGCCAAAAAGGATTCATCTTATTATATCGATGAACTGGGAGATACTATCGAAGTTGATATTCTTCCGGTGCATATTGACTGTATCTTTATGCCGGGCGATCAAAAACAGATTCGCCTGCTTCTTCCACAGGTTCATTTTTATAATATCAATGCTGCCTATCTTGGAACCGATGGCTGGGGTGATAAAGCTATCTACCGTCTTGGTGATGATATTACCAAAGGGGCAATATTTCCCTCACCGTTTATGAACGAAGCTCAAACTGAGGGCTATGCTCAATTTGCGGCACAATATGATAATCGCTACGGCTCACCACCAAAGCGACTTTCCAACCTTGGTTTTGATGCTATGACCCTGATTTGCCAGGCATATTTAAGTAATGGCCGATCCTCACCTGACTTAATTGAAGAAATTAAGCAGACAAAGAAATATGGCGGGGCATCCGGGATAATAACTTTTGGAACCAAGCGGGAAAACATTGAAATGCCTTTGTATCGAATAATCGGGGGAGATGCCGTCCCGTTAAACCAGACCAAAGAACCGGATCAGACCGATTCAACAGAATAATTTACTATCGTTCTTTACTTCCCTCGTAATATGAAAATCATTATATTGATTGATAAATATGTTAGATTGAATTCAGAGAAAGGTAAATATGTCTGGAAAAAATGTCGCTCTTAAATTGTCTGTTAACGGTAAAGTTAAAGATGTTACTTTTGAACAATTATCCCTGATAAATAATCTCGATCTGGCCGCATTGGTACAGCTGCTTATCGAAAAAGAGATTATTAAAGGTGAAGAGATTATGGATATGGTCAAGAAAATCAGGGAAGAACGCTATCGGAATTTAGATGAATTAAAAAAATGAACGATCTTCAGAAAAATGGGCTTAGCCCCGCTAATGACAATGATACAGGGGAAAGTAATATTCTGGAATGGAAATGCCATCCTGCCACTCGCAAACCCTGGGTGACACTCAGTGTGAGCGTTTTTGTTCTTGTTATATCTATGCTCGTGTTTGCCGCTACCGATTCAAAGGGTTTTTCATTTCTTGCATTACTTGTGATGTTTGCGTCATTAGCCAAGTTTTATTTCCCGACCAAATATCGGATGACCGATGAAAAAATATCGATCAAAACATCGACTCAAACTCTGCATAAAAATTGGGAAATTTATCGTTCATTCTATCCCGATAAAAAAGGCGTGCTATTGTCTCCTTTTGCTCGTCCGACACGGATGGAAAATTTCCGGGGATTGTATATCATGTTTGCTAATAACCGAGAAGAAGTGATAAATTTTGTGAAGGCTCATATAGTATCGAATCCTCTCGAAGAAACTGAAGGTGATAAGAAATGAGTTTTTTCAAAGGGAGCACCGATTTCCCCGATGCGGAAAAACCGGCAATGCCGGAAGAGGAACAAGCCATCCTCAAAAAAGTTGCCACAAAAGTTGTCGAACGGCGGATGGCTGTCCCGGCGATTGTTTTTTTGGAATCTGTCAAGCCATTGAATTTTATCGGATCGCAGGTGCTTATCTTTTTTGAACCGATAATTCAGACAGTTTTCAATTTCAAGGATTATGATAATTTTCGTTCAGCTTTAGAGAAACGGGAATCGATTGAGATGATGATTCTTGAAATCGAAGCGTTAGATGCGGTCTCTTTTGAACGGGAAAAACGCGTGAAAAAGTTTATGAAAAAGGAAAAGAAAAACTGGAAATGGTATCAGCGCTATCTGGGCGTGTTCACCCCTCGTGTTGAAATCCCCGAAGAAATATTAAATCCCCCGGGGAAAAAAGAAATCCCACCAGAGAAGTAATTTTGTAAAGCAGTCTTGATTTTTTTTGTGGGCGGCAGATGTCCACATCTGCCCCGTTAAAATTGTACCACAAAATCTATTATTAACGTGCCTGGCAGATGCCCTCATCTGCTGGTTTTACAGTTCCAGTGAGTTTTGTAGGGCAGGATCCCCTTAGCGATCCTGCCAATTCTACTCAAACTCTTTTTCAAGCGTGGTCAGGAATCCTTTCCTGACCGTTTTTATATTTATAACATCTTATGACTGTCAGGATAGGAATCCTGACAGCGCAAAACTCCTAAAGAATTATCCCCAACAATATTTTCTATCTACTCAAACTCTTTTTTTCCTTTTGAAGTAAACAATAAGAATAATCCGAGTATGCAAATAAAGAACATTGGAAATATAAGCACCATGCCAATCAAACCTTGTCCTGTAAAATCATTCTTAAGCAGCCATATTGTATCATAAATAAAGAAGCCAATAAAAATAGATGAAAACCATAACATACATTTTCTGGCAAGATTCTTTAATAAAAAAAGTCCTATACCAAGAGTTAACATTGCTAATCCACAAAGTGAATACATCAGGCATGATATGGTGTCGCTGCAACCCTGAGGGGAAGGGAAAAAGAATAGCATAGACCCAAACCCAATGATAGCTGTTAGCACTGCGTATATCTTTATAATTATTCTCATTATTAAATATTATATTTAACGGTTACTATAACCTCAATAAAAATATGTATGCATTTATTTGTCTATACGGGTTCGACCTGTTCAAGAACTTACTATGTGTACCAGCAGACGAGGGCGTCTGCCAGGCACGAGTATTCAATCCTGTTCAGTAATTTATGTCAAGGAATCAAGGTTGACATTTGACCATATTCAATGTTATCTTTAAAATATATATAAATATAACAAAGGATAATATATAAGATGATAAAACAGAATACGCTGTTATTGTTATTGCTGGTTTTGTTAGTCGGTTGTTCCAATCAACCAACTGATAATGGGATGATCTCATTAGAAGAATACGATGAAGGTTTGAATTTAAAAGTATATCCTGTGTTATCTCTTCAGGATGGTCAAATAATCGAATTTTCAATTCCGGGTGGGGTAAGCTATACCCTGACAATAATGAATGCAACCGGATATACAGTCAGGATCTATACGGGGACAGCATCGGCAGGTATTACAACAATTACCTGGGATCTGACTAATAATGACAACAAAGGGATTAAGGAAGGTATTTATATATATGAAGCTGAATCCGGTGGAGGTGTTAAGGCCAGAGAAGTGTTTGTTATCAGGGAGGATAAATAATGTTTTATATTAGAAGTACATTTATTGCTCTTGTAGTAATATTATTCTTAATCCCGGTGACATCCAAGGCTCAAAACTTTACACCACTAACTGAGACATCATTTAAAATCAGTGCTAATGGCGGATTATTCACTCCTGTAAGAACCAAAATGGCAGATATCTATGGCATTACTTTTTCTGCCGGGGGAAGTATTGAATATCGAATCAGCAATAAATTATATCTCGGTTTTTTTGGCGGGTATGTTAAGCTCGATAAGGGTGATCTATATATAAAATATCGTAATATATATTTTGGACCAATGGTAAGTTATCTTATTCGTGAAGGTGAAGGGCTTTCAATCTACAGCCAATTGGGAATAGGTTTCAATTTAAGAAGAATCCAAGCCTATTCTCATGAAGATTCTTATATACAAAAAGATATGGGGCCATCATTGAATCTTGCTCTTGGTGCAGACTATACTATTGTTGGTCCGGTTTTTATAGGCGGTAAAGTTGCTTTTGATTATATCTATGACTCTAATCCTGACCAGGGTGATTTTGGCAATACCGGAGGATTTAATTTTCTGTTTAATGCTGGTATTGGATTATAGATAAGTCGAAACCACAAAGGTTTCGACTTTTAAAAAATACTGTCACATTTTAAAATTATTTAGGGGCTTTGCTGGGATCAAAATCGGATACATTGGTAGCGAATGACCAGTGATGACCCTCGGGACAGGCAACTGAACATATCCGATCACCCCAAAATTGGGTAGTAGGTTCCTGTAAAACTTTGGCACCGGCATTTTTAGCTTTCTCGAATTGCTTATCAACATCTTCAACATAAATGTAGAATCCGAACGGTGTTCCCTTCAATGTGCTGGGAGCTTTGGAGTTGCTCTCTTCACATTCCGAACCAATCATAATAATACAATCTTTATAGCCCATTTCAGCGTGTATGATTTTACCGTCTTTGTCAGGCATTGTCATTCTGGTTTCCAGATCAAATGCTTTTTTGTAAAATTCTAATGATTTTTTTACATCTTTAACAGTAATATAGGAACTGATCCATCCCATCCCTTCGGCTTTTGCGGGTCTGTCTGCCATTTTAGACTTTCCTTTCGGGTTATGATTTAATATGTACTTATACTGTCTTCTATTACGCCTATTATATGGGAAATGTTCCGAATTCAAATCACATTTTGAATTAATTCTGTAAAAGTGATGTCAAATTAACTATTATATTTAAGATATTCTGTCAGTCTGATTTTTTAGAAAAATTTTTATAATATCATCATATCTTATGATGAAGAATAATTTCCCTGATTGATTTGAACATTTGCTCTCGTACTTCTTGAATATGTAGAGCTTCTGTTATTTTTATTTTAACTGAGTCTTTAGTTCGAAATCTGTCAGGTTCAACTTGTACTGCGAAGGAATTGATATGTTTTTGCCAAAACCAATCCGCACTTCCAAATTGAATGTAGTCAGGATTGATCTGAACAAGATTCCTAAGATCCCGGTATAAACGTTTTCCATCTTCATCGGGATGGATACATAATGCAAGGTAGGCTAAACGATAATGAACAATTGTATCCTCTGAATAGTTTGATAATGGCTTCACATCATGACGCTTTAGTTGTTTCTCATGAATAAAATGTCCCCAGCAGCACTGAAGCGTGTAACAATAAGATAATTGTGATAGGTTACTAATGATATCAACTATAGGTGTGTCGATAGCATCTAAATTTAGATT
>DAOWMZ010000328.1 GCA_030642845.1 Candidatus Zixiibacteriota bacterium | reverse complement strand
TACACATTTCTTAACTTTAGTTCACTTTAAGTCCTGATTAGTTACAAAGGTATAATAAATAACCAGATCATGGTTAACCTGGTTATATGGAATTAGTTAATTCGTTAATTGGTTAATTCGTTAATTTTTAATTTCTAATTCTTAATTCTTAATTCTTAATTCTTATTTGGCTAATTGGTAAAGAGGTTCAATATCCTGGTTGCTGGGTGCTGGGTAAATCCTTAAGATTTTTTACCTTTGATCAAATATTTTTTTAAAATCCAACAGTCCTGATCATGAATTTTGGTATATCGGAGTTTAGCATTATCCCTGTACGGAAAGACCCTTCTCATCTCACCGGGATGACAACGCAGATATTGTTTGGAGAGAGATTCAGAATTATTGACCAAATAAAAGAATGGGCATATATTGAACTGTTGTTTGATGACTCTCATGGCTGGGTGGAAAACAGCTCAATAAAAGAGTTAAACAGGGAAGAATACAATATATTAACTGATAATAAACCTGTTATCCTTCCCGGAATATCTGTTGCTCAAAGTACAGACCTGCCCCTGTTATCCGAAATAACACTTATGCCGGGAAGTGAAATATATGGTTTAACGAGGGAAAAAAATGGCTTTAGTTTTATGGGAAAAACCTATAAACTGGATCATTCTTTAGAAACAAAATCCGGAACTACCAGAAATAATATTATCGAAACAGCTAAAACATATATGAACAGTCCATATCTTTGGGGTGGAAAATCACCTTGTGGCACTGACTGTGCAGGATATGTTCAAATGGTTTATAAAATAAACGGGATATCTCTGCCGCGTGATGTCGAAGAGCAACCGGGAAAAGGAATAACCCTGAGTTTTGTTGAAGAAGCACAGCCGGGAGATCTTGCATTTTTTGATGATGACCGGGACCAGATCAAACATGTCGGACTTCTTCTGGAAAAAAACCGGATAATCCATGCTTCAGATACTGTAAGAATTGATAAATTTGATCACCAGGGTATTTACAGAGAGGAGTCTGGTCAATATACTCATAAACTGAGAGTGGTTAAGAGAATACTATAATTAGTTGAGTAGTTGAGTATGTTGAGTATCAATAAATAAACTTTCATATTTTTAATAGCTTATAAGTTATGTTCGAATTCAATGATTTAACAATTTTGGTAATATTAATCTTTGTTCTTATCATAGTATATTTAGTTATGAAGAGAATTTCCCGGAAAAAGCGAAGGGAGTTCAGGAACAAATTTAACAGACGTTAATAATGACTTTCACCTATCCCCGTCCTTCAGTAGTTAAACGCATACTGTTATGAGAATACCATGCCGAGCATAGGATTTTTATAAAATACCAACTGAACGCAGAATATCTGTTAATTCAGTATCGTTTTTTGCAAGAGTTTGTAATGCTTCGATTATTCTTTCATTATTTTTCTCAACCATTTCTGTTTTCCTCTGTACAGGCGTAAGAACAGTTCTTCTGTCCCATAACACAAATCCCATTAAAGCAGCCATAAAAGTAAATAACACACCAAAACCCCAGTATAAAAAAATCTTTATATCTTTTATTTGATCATACATCAATTCAAATCTTTGATCTATTGACTCAAATCTTTTATCTATTGATTCAAATCTTGCATTCATTTCATTTCTTAATGAGTTCATCTCGTTTCTTAATGCTTTTTGTTCCGATTCAACACGAATTAACCTGTCCCTGTCTTCTAAAGTATAAGGTACTACTGTCTCTTTTGTGTCTATAGCTTTTGAAATAAGAGCAATATTAAATAATAGGAATATGAAAAATAAATGTTTCATTATTAAGCAATAATATTTTATAAATATATAAAATTAATATTGTCATTACAAAAGATATGTTAATTTATTATGTTCCTGATCATCCATCTTTTTCTTCCCGTTTTCCACACACTGACTTTTTTTCAAAATACCATTATATCTGCATGATATTTGTTATTTTCATCATAAAAAAAAAGCCCCAAGACGGGGCTTTTTTCAAAGGATTCTATCTCTTAGTCAAGTTCCAGAACAATATGCCACGGATACCAGACACCAAAATCTGGGCCCAGGAAATCATAATTCAGATGGATTGTCATATCCTTTCCATCCCAGTATCCTTCACCTTTGATATTGTAAACGTAGTCTGGGTCTTCGCCAACTCCCCAATTAGTCACTCCCCAAAATTGCGGTTCAATGGTAACAGCTCCTGTGGTCATATTCATTGTAACAATAATATTACCATCATTTCCATAACCTGCCTCAAAGTATTCTCCCCAGCCGATCAAGGTTGCACGAAAGAATGCAGATATTCCTGATCCATCAACGGGAAAAATAAGTTCATCAGCTTCAGTACCTGCTGTAGCAGTAAACGATGTCCAACCTTTTGAATTTGGACCATCAAACTCTTCCCCTGTTAATGCAACTGCAAAATCATCCCTGGTCTTAGCTACATAACCTATCAAATCTGTGTAAAAGGTAGCAGGAATCGATTCCAGTCCCTTGTAAGTTTTTACACAACGGACTCCACCACTTGTTATATCGGTGGCAGAAAGATCCCAGGTAATAGCTGCACCACCTGAAGCATCCGGTGTCACCGTTGCCGTATGATCAAAGACACTCCATTCATATGTAGCTCCATCATCATGTTCCACAGAGTAATTCATGGTCCATTCTCCGGAAGCAACACCCGCTGCCGGACCGGAAATGGAAATAATGAAAGGAGAAACATAGACCCTGGCTGTTGCAGGATCAGATACAACTCCTCCCTTGGTTGTTTCCACAACTGTAATGGTAACCGAATCACTTAATTCTTCGTTCGACTGGTTGAAAAAAACATTCACCATATTACCATTGCTACCTTCAATCGCCTGCACTTCAGCGCCTGTGGCGGTCCATGCCCATGTCGATCCGCCCCTGAAATAGCCTAAAGAATACTCTTTGGTATTGGTTTTCACAACGCTTGTTTCGCCGCTTATCCCGCCGATAATATCCGGAATGATATTATCGTAATCGTAATCCTCGTTTGCTTTCTCGATTTCAGTTTCTTCACAAGCGGAAAAAAGGAATAAGAAAGCAACCAGGATGCCCAATAAACTTAATG
>DAOWMZ010000069.1 GCA_030642845.1 Candidatus Zixiibacteriota bacterium | reverse complement strand
GTCTTTCCAGAATCTGAAAATGTTGTTTTTCTTCGAGAGTCAGTTTTTCAAGAATTTCTTTAACTTCATCATGATCGGTTTTGCGAGATGCTTCTCTGTAAAAAACATAACTGGCAATTTCGGATTGAATGCCCGTTGTCAGAGCAGCAAGGGTTTCTTTGTCTGCGGGACTCATACTCTTATACCTATTGTTTAACTTATTATTTTACTTTTAGTTAACCGTTTCATACGGCATTTATCATAATCAACTTGAAGTTTATGTCATTATTCCTGAAAATGAAAGTAATATCACTGAAAAATCCATATAATTTTATTGAAGACTTAATATAACAAATTTCATACCGATAGAGAATTTAAGGTAAACATTCGAGGGAAGGAAAAAATAAAATGGGCATTTCAGGATTATTCTCAAGTTTTGCAAATAATTTACTAAATCACTATCAGCAAATGATCAGTGATATAAAAAGTAATCGGACTCCACAGCATTTTACCCAATCCACGACAGACACAATGCCGGGAAAAATAGCAGATGCAAATGTACCGCTGACAGAAGATAGCTATAATCAGTCAATTATTCCGACAAATCCTAATGATATTAAAGATGTGCCCCTGGCGCCCTCTAATGATTCGGTTAATAATACTGATAATAACAGCGTTCCGGTTAATTCCGATACTTTTGTTCCATCCGGTGAAGAGCCGGAGACTGGCGAAGAGCTGCCGGCTAATATTCAACCTGATGGGACCTACAATTTTAAAAGTTCTTCTCAGTTGAATTATAAACTTGATCTTAGTTTTGATCTGGCTGCTATAAGCAGAACGGTTAGATATCTTTCTGAAGGTGATGTAACGCAGGTTGAACAGCTTTCAGCTGCCGGGTTTGGATTATCAGCCGATTTTGCTCTGAAAGGACATCAGATTGTAAAATCAAGCTATGAGAATGCCGATGGCTCCAACAGAATGACGGAACATTTTAGGGGACGGAATATGAGCCGGATGAATCAGGCAAGTGCTTTTTTGGCTAACAGTCGGGATTTTAAAGTACAGTCTTTCCAAAGAGAAGCTTCAAGAATAAGAAGTTCTTTCGATGTAATTAACCACAATGGCCATAGCCGAGCTATAAATAAATTATCTATGAGATACCAGATGGATAGTAGTTTTAGTTTTGCGAATATGGAACGGTTTAATGTTCAGACCACTAAAGTTGCTGATCAGGCACCGGAGTCACTAAGTGACTATTTTAGCAACACCGGTAATTTAGCCGAAACGGGATCGAATGAATTGATGGCTACTTTCTTTAATGCCGTTGATGGTTATCTTGATCAAGCCGAAGAAAATCTTCTGGAAAAAACAGTCGCCTTTTTTGAACAAGCTGCCCAGGAGTTGGGATTCTCCGAACCAATGATAGCAATGGCGAAAGATCATCTGGTAAGCACAATTGAAGGATTCTTTGACCGGGTCGATTCAGCTATAAATAACCTGGAATCCATGTTTATACCTAATCAAGTAGAACCTGAGGTTGAAGTAGTACCTGAACCTGCAGTAGTTGATATGCCCTTCGACGAACCGGATAATCCTGATGCAGGAAAAGCAGAAACCACTCAAAGTATGGCAATTGCATAATTAGATTTTTTCACAATCGCGTAGAGGGCGGCCTTGTGTCGCCCTTTTTATTTGTGCCTTGCAGACGCCCTATCCTTATTGCATAAAATTTTTCTTAATAGGGAATTTAATAGGGAACGTAGATCTGCGTTCCCTACAGAATGTTGAAAACCCAATAAAAGTTAAAGATAATAATATTTCATTCTCATTGTCATTCCCAGCTTGACTGGGAATCCATTTCAATTAATAAAAACCTGGATTCCCGACCAAGTCGGGAATGACAGAACAATAAAAGTCACAAGGTAACCAAGCCACTATGTGGTCTGCCATATTTTACTTGCCTTTTTATGTGATTATGACATATTTCCTGCAGTAATATGAAAGAAAAAGTTGCCAATAATATTGCCCGGCTTTATGGCCAGATAGCTGATGCCTGCGAGGAATTTGACCGCGATACCGATGATATCACAGTCGTTGCCGTAACCAAAAGACAACCTGTTCATTTTATCCAAATGGCTGTTGCAGCCGGACTCCATAATATCGGCGAAAGCAGGGTGCAGGAGACCGAACAGAAAATTAAAGAATTAGGTCAAATAGCTCGTTTTCATATGGTTGGACATCTCCAGACTAATAAAGTTAAAAAAGCTGTGCAATTGTTTGATGTAATCCAGTCAGTGGATACTCTTAAATTAGCTGAAGAAATCAATAAGCAAGCCGGAGAAGCTAAACTCGATATAGAATGTCTTATCGAAGTTAATTGTTCAGGCGAAACGCAGAAATTTGGGATTGCACCGGATGATTGCCTGGATCTGATAAAAAAAGTACACCCCATGTCCAATATTTCTCTTGCCGGCTTAATGACAATTGCCCCAAATACTGACGATGAAGAGGCTGTCAGAGCTGCATTTCACAGGTGTTATGAGTTGTTCAAACAGGGGCAGGATATAGTTGGTGAAAATTTTGATACTCTCTCAATGGGCATGACCAATGACTTCCGTCTGGCGATTGCCGAGGGATCAACTATGATCAGGGTAGGGACGGCTTTATTCGGTCCCCGCCAGGCAATTTAGCCAACACACTTTATTCCTTTCTAACTTATAATAACGCTTGACCTTAGAATAAAAGTCTCCTGGTAAGTATTTATCCGCATCAACTAATATTTTTACCAAAACTCCCGATAAAAAGAATAAGAAAGTATAGTTGTAACCTTAAGAAAAGTGAGATATATATGGACCTGTCTCCAAATGATATTCGTAATTATGAATTCAATACGCAGATGCGTGGATTTGATAAAGAGGAAGTAGATAGTTTTCTGGAACAGGTGGCTACTACTCTTGACGATTTAAAACAGAATCTTCTTAAGAAAACTGTTGAAATGGATTCGCTGCAGAAACAGTATGACGACATTAAGGGTTATGAAGATATTATCAAAAGTGCTGCAATTGATGCTCGTCGTAATGCTGATCAAACAATGAATAATGCTAAACAAGAAGCGGAACAACTTCTCGCTGAGGCTAGGGTAAAAGCAGAAAATCTGATTCATGATAGAGCGCATGAATTCAAGAAAATTGAAGCTCAAATTTATAATCTCAATGATACAAAGAAATCCTATCTTACTGAATTGAAAAATCTGATCAAATCACATCTTAATATGGTTGATGAAGTTGCAGAGGCAGAATTGGAAATCCCGGAAATTGCAACAAGCAATGAGGAAATTGCAACAAGTAACGAGGAAGTTGCAACCAGCACCCCGGACATTCCGGAAGTTACCATTGGCGACCTGGAAGTTACCAATGGCGACCTGGAAGTCACCGACTCAACTGATATTACTGTTGATAAGATGGAAACAATTGCTAACGAGATGAGCAATAATGAACCTGAACCGGAATTATCTGAAAATGCTCAGGTTCCTTATAGTGAAATTGATGAAGTCCCTTCAGAAACAAATTTTAAGGAAGAAGCAGAAACAGAAAATGATAAAGTTGATCCTGAACTGGAAAATGCTCTGAAAAGTTATCAGCATGATATAGATAATGATTCAAACTATGATACTCCTCCTAAACAGCCAATGTTTGGACCGGAACGGGTTGTTGAAACTACAGCCAAAGCGGAAGATATTCCCAAAGGGTTTATTGCCGGCAGCCAGAATGTGGTAAGTGACTTAAATAATAAAAATAAAGTTGAAAATGTTTCAGCTAATAATACCCCTGAGAAAAAAGATAAGAAGAATGACAACCCTCTCAAACCGGATAATCTTGCTGAAGAGCTCGATAATGTATCAGCTAAATTCGATGAAGTAATGGACGAAGCTGGTAAATCAAAATAGATTTTCAGTCCCACCGACTAAAAAAAGAGATCGGCCAACAACTCCCTCCCCGGCCGATCTTTTTTTATTAATTTTCTGCTGACTCCGATCAAAATATTGCTATATTCTGACATTAAGAAGGATATAATTATTCAAAAGGAGTCGGGCGATGCAGACTGTTGAAGAATTTCATAAAATGCTTAATGAAGCTGTTGATTATATTAAAAGTCAGATTGATTTTAAACCACAAATTGGAATTATCCTCGGGACGGGATTGGGATCGCTGGTTGACGGGATTGAAATGGTTGGGACTGTTGATTATGACAAAATCCCTAATTTTCCGGTTTCAACTGTAGAATCCCACGCCGGTAGATTGCTGTTTGGTAATCTCAGAGGAAAGCCTGTTGTCTGTATGCAGGGGCGGTTTCATTTTTATGAAGGCTACAGTTTCCAGCAGATTGCTTTCCCGGTGCGAACCATGAATGCATTAGGAATTAAAACATTGATTGTTTCCAACGCTGCCGGAGGAATGAATCCGAATTTCAAAGCGGGCGATATTATGCTTATCAAAGATCATATCAATTTCTTCCCCGGCAATCCGTTGATCGGCCCC
Organism: Candidatus Zixiibacteriota bacterium; assembly: GCA_030642845.1. Taxonomy (GTDB): domain Bacteria; phylum Zixibacteria; class MSB-5A5; order GN15; family FEB-12; genus DAOWMZ01. The sequence continues at coordinate 3,136 of DAOWMZ010000069.1, read as the reverse complement.
AATGATAATAACTGGGGAGATCGTTTCCCGGATATGTATGAAGTCTATAATAAAGGCTATCAGCAATTGGCTAAAGATGTCGCCCTGGAACAGGGATTGCGGATTCAGGAAGGCATTTATGTCGGGTTGACCGGACCTTGTTTGGAAACGGCAGCTGAATATCGGATGCTCAGAGGATTTGGTGCCGATGCAGTCGGCATGTCAACTGTACCGGAAGCAATTACCGCTCATCACCAGCATAATAAAATTTTGGGCTTTTCTATTATAACCGATATGGGACTACCGGACAATATGCATCCCTGCTCGCTTGATGATGTAATCGGGAATGCTGAGGCAACCGAACCAAAACTCCGGGAACTGATCGCCGGATGTGTAGAGAAAATGTAGCCGAAGGCATTACTATATATATAGTAACAGTTATTGATTAATTTGAGATATATATAAATGAATACAACGACCAAACCGAATCCAAAACCAAAAACAGTAGGGCAGGTCTGCCCACAGACCTGCCACAGAATATAATAGCAGGGGCAGATGAGGACATCTGCCGCCCACAAAATAAACTTGTATAGAAAGATAGATAATGACTACAAAAACTAAAACTAAACCAAAGGCTATCCCTACACGGGATAGTATTGAAGACAAGCATAAATGGGATCTTACTGATCTTTATGAATCGGATGATGCCTGGGAAAAAGATATTGAGAAAGTTAACCGGCTTATTGAAAAGAATAAAGAATTTGCCGGTAAGCTGGCATCATCGCCCGAAATAATGTACGCATGTTTTGAAATCAGAAATGAGTTGGGCATTATTACCGCCAAGCTGTTTCAGTATGCCCGATTAAATCAGGATATGGATAACCGTATCTCCAAATATCAGGCTATGACAGAAAGAATATCGATTCTCTCTTCCAACGCCGGAGCAGCCTATGCCTTCATCGAACCAGAGCTTCTTGACATCGATGAGAAAGACCTAATAGAACTGGCGGCAAAATTTCCTAAAACCGATGTTTATGATTTGTATATCAAAGAATTGATCCGTTCCCGCAAACATATCCGCAGTGGGGAAGTCGAAGAGTTGCTCGCTATGTCAACCACTGTAGCAAGAGGCGCCGAATCTATATTTACTATGCTTGATGATGCGGATCTTAAATATGATTCTATCATCGATGAAGACGGCAATGAAATCGAACTGACCAAACAGAGAGTAGCAAAATGTCTGGATTCTGCCGATGGTCGTGTTCGCCGTGATGCCCACAATTCTTTGTACACCGCCTATAAAGAACATCTCAATTGTTTGGGTGCTTCATTAGGCTCTTCGATTAACAAGGATATTTTTTATACCAAAGCTCGCCACTTCGATGACTGCCTGACAAGCTCATTGTTCGGGGACAACATTCCGACTTCGGTTTATCATTCGCTGTTAGATACCACCGAAGCCAATCTCGAAGGATTAAACAAATATACTTCGGTAAGAAAACGTGTTCTCGGATTGGACGAGATTCATGCTTATGATCTTATGTGTCCGCTTTTTCCTGATAATGACTATGAAGTTCCCTATAGTGACGCAGTGAAAAATATCCTCAAAGCAGTCAAACCTCTGGGCGAAAAATATTGTGAAGTGTTAAAAACAGCTTTCAATTCACGTTGGGTTGATGTTTATGAAACTCAATCAAAAGGAAGCGGCGCATATAACTGGGGAAGCTACACTGCTCATCCGTTTGTACTGATGAACTACAACGACACCGTTGATAATATGTTTACTCTGGCGCACGAGATGGGACATGCTATGCATAGTCATCTATCATCTAAGGCATTACCTTATTCCAAATCACAGTATTCAATTTTTGTAGCTGAGGTCGCTTCGACTTTAAATGAAGGACTGCTGCTGCTTGACCTGATGGAAAATGCAAAAGACAAATCAGAGAAACGCTACTTGTTGAACAGATACATTGATAATACCTGGGGAACTTTCTTTAACCAAAATCTCTATGCTCGTTTTGAATTGATGATTCATCAGGAGGTTGAAAAAGGTGGAGCGTTGTCGCCTGATTATTTAAGCGAAATCTGGAAAGAACTGACCCAGAAATATTATGGCCCCGCTCTGACAATGGATGAACTGACTCCGATTAAGTGGAGCCGGATTCCGCATTTCTACATGACCTATTATGTTTTCCAGTATGCCACATCGTATGCCGCGTCACAGGCGTTGTTGGATAAGTTTGTCAATGGTGAAGAAGGAATAATTGATCGTTATCTGGAACTGCTTTCTTCGGGTGGCAAGGATTATCCGATTGAACTGTTGAAAAAATGTGGTATTGATATGTCCACCCCGGCTCCGGTAGAAGCGACAATCAAACGCTTTGGTGAACAGGTAGATGAACTGGACAAACTTGCTTAGCACACTTTGTGTGTCCAATTGTTTTGAGTTCTCTCGTAGGGCAGGATCCCATTAGCGATCCTGCCTTCTTTTTATATAATTTTACTATTCTGTAAGTTTTCTCGTAGGGCAGAACTCTTTAGCAGTTCTGCCTTCTTAAAAATAGATATTATTAAAACGGCGGACATAAAGTTCCGAGTAGGTCAGGAGCCCTGTGGTCTTTCAAGTATGATTTTGTAAGGTGTTTAATAGCAACAGAATACAACGCAAGCCATTGAAGTTATACGATTTAGGTTTTCAAAGGTTTTTGATTGTTTTTGATCTGTTTTGAAAGTTTTTGATCAAGAATGGGCACAGAATAGGCACAAAGTAAGTTTTTGAAAATCAAAATAATAAATGGAAAATCAATCAAACCGGTGAACTCAAGGCTATAATTGATGATTCGATAATGCGGTAGATTGAGACTTTAATAAATAGTTTATAAAATTATCTCACCAAAACCATCTTCTTAGAATCTACGAAATCATCTGATTCTAATTTATAAAAATAAACTCCGCTGGAGACAGGTTTCTTATTACTGTCAGTCCCATTCCAAATAGTCATATGTGTTCCGGCTGATTTTGTTTGATTCACAAGTGTTTTAATTTCCTGACCAATACAATTATATACAGTAAGTTTGACATGACCTTTTTTGGGTAAGGCGTATTCAATTCTGGTTGTTGGATTAAAAGGATTTGGATAATTTTGACAGAGGAT
>DAOWMZ010000270.1 GCA_030642845.1 Candidatus Zixiibacteriota bacterium | reverse complement strand
CTCAATATTTGCGGAATGATAGTGCTCTGGCATTATCAGTGCATGTCGATTTCTTATGTATAGATTGCCATACTGCTATCGAAGAGTTGCCGCATCCGGAGGAGATGCCGCCTGTTTTTTGTGGCTCCTGTCATGATGAGGCTGAGGAAACTTATAAATATCATGGCCGAATGTCAGTTGAAGGCGGAGAAGGAATCCCATCCTGCTCCGATTGTCATGGGACTCATCAAATTCTCTCTTTTGAAAATAAAATGTCCATGGTTAATTCACGCCATATTCCTGAGACCTGTAATCACTGCCATAAAGACATCAATCTTATTAGCGATCATGAATTACTATACAGTCCTCAGATAATCACTTCTTTTGAAAGCAGTGTTCATGGAAAAGCATCAATGGGCGGAGTGCATCTGGCTGCTACCTGTAATGACTGTCACTCTACCGGAGGTACTTCCCATCGAATTCTAAGCCCTGGATTCAATGAGTCAACGATTAACCATTTCAACATTCCCAATACTTGTGGCAAATGCCATATGAATATAATGAATGACTACTACGAAGGGATACATGGTAAGTTGGTTCTTCAGGGAGAAACAGATACCCCGGTTTGTACTGACTGTCATGGTGAACATGGTATTCTGTCACCATCAGATCCAAATTCAACTGTAAGTCCAGCACGGGTAGCGGAATCCACATGTTCTCCATGTCATGAATCAGCCAAACTGAACGAAAAATATGGTCTTAATGCCGGAAAACTTGAGAGTTGGATCGATAGTTACCATGGTTTGAAAAGTAAGGCTGGTGATGTTACCGTTGCGAACTGTGCTTCATGCCATGGTGCTCACCGAATACTTCCGCATACTGATACCACATCATCCATCAATTCATCAAATCTACAGAAGACTTGTGGAACATGTCATCCGTCGATATCATCTGAGATGGCATCAATTCCCATCCATTCTGCTCCCGGGATATCCCAGACACCTATAGCAGGAATAATTGCAAATATATATATAATTATTATTTTTGTCACGATTGGATTGATGGTTTTACACTGGCTGTTTGATCTGAGAAAACAAATAAAATTAGTCATGAAGAAAAAACAAGTTCGTCGTATGTCACTTAATGCGGTTTGGCAGCATACTTTCCTTATGGTTTCCTTTATATTATTAGTTATTACCGGTTTTTCTCTTCGCTATTCAGATGCTTTCTGGGTTCAATTGTTGTTTGGTAGGGAGGGCGGTTTCCCTTTGAGGGGAATAATCCATCGAGTATCTGCTGTCGTGTTCTTACTTACATCTCTCTGGCACATAGCTTACATTTATACTGCCACAGGCCGCCGTTTCATCAAGGATATTTTCCCGATAAAAGAAGATCTCATACATTTTTGGCAAATGATCCTTTATAACATTGGCAAGAGAGATGAAAGACCCCGTTTTAGACGTTTCAGCTATGTAGAAAAAGTAGAATACTGGGCGTTAGTATGGGGTTCTATTGTGATGATAATCACAGGATTATTTCTATGGTTTGATGACATAGCCATAGTCTTTTTCCCGAAAGGTTTTCTGGATGTAATGCTGGTTGTACATTTTTATGAAGCATGGTTAGCTTCTCTTGCCATTTTAATATGGCATTTGTACTCAACAGTATTCAGCCCCGCTGTTTATCCCATGAATCCTTCCTGGCTTAGCGGTAAAATGCCGGAGGAATTTTATAAGCATGAACATCCGGCTGTCCCGTTGCCTGGTTCAAATGAAATTAAAAAAACATCCAGGGTAGATGATAAGGAAAAAGAAATTTAAGAACATAAAGACAATACGACAGATTAATATTTTACAAAAGTTATCCATCTCATAGAATATGCACTCCCGTAAGGGAGTGCATATTTGTTTATACTTTTACTCGCAAGAAAATATTTGGTTTCATTAGTATAGTTAAGTCAATGGCTATAAACAATATGCGGTGATTTATAATTGATAAAATAACCCAAGAAGTTTATTTTGTGAAAAAGATAACAAAATAGGTTGACTTAGTATTTAATAATTCTTATAGTTTATTTACAATTAAGCCAACAATCAGGGAGAAAGACCTTGAGTAAAAAGAGATGCTTGAATAGAGGAGATTTTCAAGCGCTTGACAGGTTATTAATAATCTTTGCAATTGTTCTGCTATTTAGTTCTCCGGTTTTTTCGCAGACAGAAGAAGTCGAAGATGATATGTGCCTGGCTTGCCATGAAGATTACGATATTGGATTATCTTTCACGAAACATCAGCTTTCTGTAGAAATACCAAACCCTAATATTAAAATCGGATGCACCAGTTGTCACAGTGGAGGTGAAATTCATGTTGAAGATCCTTCGGTTGACAATATTACCAACCCGGCAAATCTGTCCGGATATGATGCTGTTTCATTATGTTCAAAGTGTCATGTCGTACATCAATCAATGGACAACTATGGTTTTGATAATCACTCCAACCAGGAGATAAACTGCAGTCAGTGCCATTCGGTACATGGTGGAAAACAAGCCTTGCTATTTGATGAAAACGCTGATTTTTGTCAGAAGTGTCATTTTGAAACCAAGACCAAATTTCAACGCCGTTCCAACCACCCGTTAGATCAGGGTGCTCTTACCTGCTTAAGTTGTCATCGCTTCACAAAACGCCAGGACAGTAATTTGATGTTTGATATGGAACGCACCTGCCAGAACTGCCACCCTGAAAACAGCGGACCATTTTTGTACGAACATGAAGCTGTAAACGGATATGCTGTTGGAGGTAGTGGATGTGTCGAATGCCATGAACCTCATGGAAGTGAAAATGATTATCTTTTAAAGCAGCCTGACAATAATTTGTGCAGTCAATGTCATATTGAACACATCACTCAAAATCATGATGATCTCTGGCAGACCGTTTGGAGTAATTACTCATGTCAAACATGTCATACTGAGACACATGGATCATTTATTAGTAATCTATATCTTGATCCGGATTTACCTGAAAAATTAGGTGGCGACTGCTACAATGGCGGATGCCACAGCTTGAATAAACAATGAGGTGATTTATGAAACTTAACAGATTTTCTCATATTGCTGGCTACACGCTCATTGTCTTATTCATAGCAGTTGTCTCTGTTGTCGGGAGTGAGGGTTCCGGATCTATTACCTTAGGCTATACTATTCTGGACGAAGAAGGTAATCAAGGAGTCAACCAGCAAACATATAATGAGTACGAGGGATTAGCAGTATCATTTAATGATTGGCAATACTCATTTGATAGTGGAATAAAATTAACTGCAAATCTACTCAATACTACTCTGAACAACAGAAATATCAGAGCTTCTCTTTACAAACCGGGGAAATTTTCTATTTCTGGTTACAATAATCAATATCGTAGAACTTATGACTTTGATGGAAATAATTTTACTCGCCGCAGATCTTCCGGAGGAAAAGCCAGTTATCATATTAATAAATATATGAAATTATTCGGAGGGTACAATCTCTCAGATAAACATGGTGATAAAGTAAGTGAACTTACTTTTGTTGATGATACCACATATTCATCTACGGATTATACGAAGAAATCATATAATGCCGGCTTTCAGGTTTATGATAAGTATGGAAATATACGGGTAGAATACCGGAGTTCTGACTTCGATGACAATACAACTTTCAACAGGGATAGAGAATCGGATAATATTAATTTAACTGCATCCACTATGATTCCTCGATATAATTGGATTATCCTTGCCGGTGGATACCATCACAGGACTGATAAATATTCTCGCGATGAAATTGAATTAAAAACCAATCAGGGGTGGGGTGCTGTTAAAATATACCTTCCTGATAATTTTGTATTTGACTACAGAATATTAT
>DAOWMZ010000263.1 GCA_030642845.1 Candidatus Zixiibacteriota bacterium | reverse complement strand
CTATCCTGGAATTGGATATAAATATGGGCGTTATCATTTACTGTTCCTGCAATGCCAACCCGAGTTCTTAATTCACTAAAATTATCCGTAGAATAGGTTGTGTCAAAACTCTTGTCACTGGCTTGGTCTCTTGCTCTGATCTGAGCATCAATTTTGATGTCAGAGTCTGCCAGAACAGGAACTGCTGTCAAAATCAGCATGGTTAAAACAAGGGTGGCGATTAAAATCCTTTTCATCATGTTTCTCCTTTTTAAGAATGATGAGTTAAATCAATTGTTTATTATTTTCTTAAGTATCTACAACTTTTTTTCAAATTCTTTTGATTTAGATCAATAGAATTTGAAAAGTTAAAACATTTCAACAAAAAAAATATAAGTAAAAAGACCTTCTTAGATAACACATGATACTTGACATATTTGCATAAAGAATCTTTATTCAACGAGATTTGTAGGTGAATATTAATTTTTTTATTAGAGATATTGGAGGAAGAATGTCACGCTCTTTATGTCAAATAACAGATTTTACAACTGAAGAGATCCATGAGATTTTTGATTTATGTGCAAAAATGAAAAAAGGTGAAATCAGCCCCAAGCCGCTGGATGGAAAATCAGTAGCCTGTATTTTTACGAAAGCATCGCTAAGAACAAGAATATCTTTTGAAGTAGGGATTTCAGAATTGGGTGGGCACTCATTATATTTAACTGATAAAGAGATCAAATTAGGGGAAAGGGAAACAATTGCCGATGCTGCCCGGGTATTATCACGTTATGTAGCAATGATTATGATTAGAACTTTCAAACAGTCTGATGTTGAAGGATTAGCAGAAAATGCTTCTATCCCGATAGTAAACGGTCTTACCGATCTGGTTCATCCCTGCCAGATTATGGGTGATTATTTTACAATAATGGAGCATCTTGAGCCAAAAGATCGATATAAAATAGCTTATGTCGGTGATGGCAATAATATAACCAATAGCTGGCTTAATCTGGCAAGCAGGATTCCGATTGATTTCAGGATTGGAACTGCGGATGATTGCCAACCTGATAATGATTTATTAGCTAAGGCTAAAGCCAATAGTGACAGCAATATTCTCCTTACAGATGATCCTAAAGAAGCGGTTGAGAATGCCGATGTAATCTATACAGATGTATGGACCTCAATGGGGCAAAAACATCTGGCGGATGATAAGACAAAAAAATTGGAGAAATATCAACTAAACAGTTCGTTACTGTCTATGGCAAGTTCAAAAGCTATTGTGTTGCATTGTTTACCGGCGGAAAGAGGCCGCGAGATTACTGATGAAGTAATGGACAGCCCTCAATCTGTTGTTTTTGATGAAGCTGAAAACAGGCTGCATATTCAGAAAGCAATTATGCTTTTTCTGCTTCAATAGCCTTTTACAATTGGTCATTCCTGGTAGAACTGTACAAAGAAAGGAGTGCACGATGCGCTCTCAAAAGATCATGCTTCTTCTGGGTTTGACTGTTTTGGTCGGGGCGAGTTTATTGTTGTTCGGTTGTTCTGACGATGAATCTCCGACTAAATACACCGGTGATCTTAATGATCCAGAGTTTCTACAGGTTTACGGACAATTAAACGATTTTATTGATTCCACACTTATCTCTTTCAATAATGGTCTTGGGTCTATGTCCACTCTTTCGGACGATGATTATGTGGATCCTGTTCATTATGGTCCAGTTGATCCCAATGCTGAAACCGACTCATCAAGTGTGATTTATTCCCAGGAGGGATGGCACATTGTTTATGTTTCATACCATACGGATAATTACAACACTGTTGTTACAGACTCTATACAATTCCTCAAAGATGGTGTTTCTCAGCAATCAGCTGCAGATCTTGAGACTGTGCTCTATAAACACTATTGGATGTATAATGTAGTCGATCAGAATGTCAGCCATAATGTTTATGAAGGCAATGCTGATTTTACGTTCAGTAATCTGGATACAGAGATTGCCAATGTCAATGGAACCAATAACCTTGAAGTTGTTTCAACATTTATATCTAACGATTCAACTGTTGAAATAAATTTCAATTTTGAAGCTGATTTCTCAAATATCAAAATTGCACAAACCGGTTCCGGTTGGGCTCAGGGATGCCCCCAATCCGGTCATGCTGAATTCGCTCTTCAGGTTGTATATCAGAAAGATGATGAAGCCCCTGATACTACCAATTGGACAGGAGTAATAAGCTTTGCCCATGGTGTAGCATCATATAGTATAGGTAACGGTACCGATTCATGGGGCTATTCTCAGAATGAGTGTACTGCCCCTACTAACTAAGGTATATTTTAGACTTATGTTTAACCCGGTCTTTGCTGACCGGGTTTTTTTATTGTCTTTATAGGAATAATTCATCTTCTTTGATCAAGTGTAACAAATTGAATTTAACCGGGAATGATTATTTGATGAAAGAAATTATTAAATATCCAAACTGTTTTGTCTGTGGTGATAAAAACCAGTTCGGTTTGCAGGCTAAATTTTATTATGATGGACAGAGAGCTGTATCGGAGGTTATTGCATTAGATAAATTTGAGGGGTATCATGGAATATATCATGGGGGTATCATTTCTACTATTTTGGATGAAGTTATGATTAAGGCAGTACTGGCAAAGAATATTTATGTTGTTACCGCTGAGATGACAGTACGTTTAAAAAAACCTGTTTATACCGGCGATAAATTAAAATTTGCAGGTTGGATTGTTCATAATAAAGGGCGGATATATTATGCCGAAGGGGAAGTAATTAATCAGTCAGGAGAAATATGTGCCACAGCTGCCGGCAAATATATTGAAGCAAAACCGGATTTGAAAAACAGATTATTGGAATCTCTTGAATAAAATATGACTGTCATTTCACTTTTTATAAAAGTATTCTCATAATTATATTCATACAACTAACATTCCTAAACCTAAGTAGTTGTATGATATTACCATAAGTTTGGCTCTGTCAGTCGGCATTAGTCTTGCTCCAAATAAGATTATGAATAAAGAGGGCAGAGTAATAAAATGCTATATTTCTTCTTTTATTAATTCGCAAATAGATCCTTATTTGATGAATCTTGGGTTTACTACTGGAATGGTTGGTCTTGCTATCCCGGATTACGGAATATTATTCAAATGTCGGGCAAATGGCGAGCTTTTGGATTTAGAATTCGGATCTTTTTTTGCCCTGCTTGGATTTATCAATACCAAACTAAAAGATCAGGATATTAAAGCTGTTCAGGTAATATCTTCCAATCCCCATTTTGTTTTTTCATTTTCAGGAAACAAAGATATTATCAATAAAAATAAAGAACGCAGAAAACTTCTGGATAGTTACAGAAAAAAATTATCAATTGCAATCGCTTATATTAAACCGATTGAAAATAAAGCTCTTTTATCTCCATTGGGTTACGCCTCATTGCCAGTACATTATAAAATTTCTCTTAAACCGGATTTAGATGAAGTAAAAAAAGTGAAAATCATGCCTTTCAATCGGGGGCTTATTCTCTGATTCTTATCTGTTAGCTCAGTATTTTTGTAATAATCATTCCTGTGCCTGGCAGACAGGATAGCCGGTTTTATCCCTGTCCACAAAAATATTATTTCTATCATAAACAGTATCCCACCTAACAAGTGGGTTGTTCAATATTACTTCATTTGCATACTTTGATCCAATAATGTATCTAATATGTGCTTTGTTATCATCTCCCTATCTTTTTTGCGGTAACTTAAGCTATTGATAGATAACGTGATAATATGTAATTATGATTTGCGGTCAGATATGTTAAACAGGCACAGCCCTTGCTTATCTCAATTACATGGATTTAAATATTGTTTCCCATATCAGGATTGTTGATCATAGCAGAATTCTCCCCTTTGAATGTCTGGATATCAAAGATGATATCAGCAACATATCATTAGATGATATAAAAATGATTCATCATCCTTTTCTTGTTACCAAATATAAAGACGACTTTATACTGAT
>DAOWMZ010000050.1 GCA_030642845.1 Candidatus Zixiibacteriota bacterium | reverse complement strand
TTTTGCTTTGCCTTTTATGGAATCCTTAAACCAATTCCTCTCTTTCTTTATTGATGTATTTTCACTTTTATTTCGTCCTTTAGTTTGATAAACGATTAATATATCATCTAAGATAACAACATGATCAGCGAACTGTCTTTCTTTATCTCCTATATTCATAAATTGATTTCCAGCAAAAGAGAATTCACTTAGAAAAAAATCTTTATTGAGGTTATCTGCAAGTAGTTCAGATTCAGTTCTTCCCATTAAATCACTCCTTCGTTTTTTTGAAATATAAAATGTACCTATTCTATGTCAATCTCTTTTCATAAACCCCACTTTTTTCTTAATAAAACTAAAACCTATTACCCTTCAACGCCTTACCGTCCCACTCGAAATGCAGCTAAACATACAATGCCCGATTAATTTCTTGCCTATTTTTTCAGTTTTACTATATTAGTGGGCTTTGTAAGTTCTGGCACGGTACATAGTTGCTTGTGTCAGTTTTTAAATTTTAATATCTAACCGATTGGATTTTCTAATAGAGAATTCAAAGCGGGTTGTTGTGTATTTATGTTTGGTAATTTGACAGACAAACTTGAAGTCGTTTTTAAGAAACTTCGCGGTGCAGGAAAACTCTCTGAGAAGAATATCAAGGACTCAATGCGTGAAGTTCGCCAGGCGTTGCTTGAGGCGGATGTCAATTACATGGTTACCAAAAAGTTTGTAGCAACGGTTCAGGAAAAAGCGGTCGGTGAAGAGGTTCTCAAATCTATCGAACCGGGACAACAGATTATTAAAATTGTCCACGAAGAGTTAGTACAACTCCTTGGTGGAAAAGAAGTGCCCTTAGCACCCATTGATAAATCACCAACTGTTATTATGGTCTGCGGTCTTCAGGGTTCGGGTAAGACTACATTGTGCGGTAAACTCGCCTTGATGTACAAACGGAAAAACAAAAAGACTATGGTTGTAGCGGCGGATGTTTATCGTCCGGCGGCGGTTAAGCAATTGAAAGTTATAGCAGATTCTATTGCCGTTGAACATTTTTCAATAGAAGGGGTTATGCCCCCGAAGATCTGCAAAGAGGCTGTTAAATTTGCCGAGAAGAATTTTATCGATCTGGTAATTTTGGATACTGCCGGTCGCTTACATATTGATGACAAACTGATGGGTGAACTCGAAGAGATCAAATCATTGGTTAAACCGGATGAGCTTTTGCTTGTTGCTGATTCGATGACCGGGCAGGATGCGGTTAAAGTAGCCGATGAATTCCATAAGCGGCTTGATATAACCGGTGTCGTTCTTTCCAAACTTGACGGCGGTGCTCGCGGTGGTGCCGCTCTTTCTATTCGTGAAGTAACCGGCTGTCCGATTAAGCTGGCTTCTATCGGAGAAAAACTGGGTGAACTGGAACCGTTTTATCCTGAGCGGATGGCGACTCGTATTCTTGGGATGGGTGATATTGTTACCTTAGTGGAAAAAGCCCAGGAGACAATTGACGAAGATAAAGCAATCGAGATGCAGGAGAAGATGCTCAAAGCTCAGTTCAACTTTGAGGATTTCCTGGATCAGATGGATCAGATAAAAAAGATGGGGCCATTGGATGGCTTGTTAAAAATGATTCCCGGTATGGGTAAAGCCCTCAAGGGTGTGCAGGTGGAAGAAAGAGATATGGAACGGATGGTTGCGATAATAAAATCGATGACCATTGCCGAACGCCGTAACCCGGGATTGATTGATGGTTCCCGCAAGAAAAGAATTGCCACCGGATCGGGTAATTCGGTGCAGGCGGTTAACCAATTGTTAAAGCAGTTTTATTCAATGCAAAAGATGTTTAAACAGATGAATAAAGGTAAACTCAAAGGCCTCCCAAAAGGGATGATGCCTTTTTAAATTAAAACCATTTATGGAGGATTGATTTTTTGGCCGTACACATTAGACTTCGTCGGATGGGCAAGAAGAAACAGCCTTTCTATCGTATCGTAGCAGCGGATTCCCGCCGGGCGCGCGATGGCCGTTTTCTTGAAGTTATTGGTACCTACAGCCCGATCGAAAAACCGGCAAAGGTGAAGCTGTTTGAAGACAGAATCACTTACTGGCTCAATGAAGGTGCTGTCCCATCAGACACCGTTAATTCCCTTTTTACACAGGTAGGATTCAACGAAAAATATCTTCGCGCAAAAAAGGGAGAAGACGTTTCAGAAGTTGCTTTGAAAACTGAAATCACTGAGCGTCCGAAAAAAACGCGGAAAATGAAAAAAGCCGCGGTAGCTAAAGCTGAAGAAGCAAAGGTTGCTGAGGAAACTAAAGTTAAAAAGGCAAAAGCTGCTGAGGAAGCAAAAGCTAAAGAGGCAAAAGCTGCTGAAGAGGCTAAAGCTAATGAAGCACCTACTGAAACTGACTCATCCGATAATACTGAATCGTAAGAATCGGAAGAGGATAACAAAAGAATTAGAAAACAGTTTATCACTGAGGTAAACAGAACTTGAACCAGTTTTTAAAACAGTTAAGAAAAGATTTGACTGAATTACAATTGATACGTAAAGGATATGGATCATGAAAGATTTTGTAGAGTACATCGTAAAGTCTATCGTTGACAACCCTGATGCTGTAAATGTTACAGAAATCGAAGGAAGCCGTACGACAGTGTACGAATTAAGAGTTGACCAAAGTGATTTGGGTAAAGTTATCGGTAAAGCTGGAAACACAGCCAAATCGATCCGTACTTTGCTGGCCGCTGGTGCTGCTCGTCAGGGAAAACGCGCGGTATTAGAAATTCTCGAGGACTAAGGTTGTGCCTGAGGGTGAGTTTGTTGTTGTCGGACAAATCGGTCGGACCCGGGGAGTGCATGGAGATATTTATCTGATTCCCGAAACGGACTTTCCTGATAGATTTCTCGATCTTAGTGAAATATATATTGAGAATCGAAATCACTGGGAAAAAATAAAGCTGGAATCATCAAGTATGATTTCCGGACGACCGGTGGTACGATTCGAAAATATCACTACTCCTGAGGATGCGGCGCGGTTTACCAACCGCAAAGTTGCGGTTTTAAAAAGCGAGATGGTGGTTCTTCCTGAAGGAAGCCACTATATTTACGATCTAATCGGCTGTAGTGTGGTTGAAGAGAATACTGGTAAACTGCTGGGTACTATTGAAAATGTAGAAACGTACCCGGCTAATGACGTTTATGTCATTAAAATGTCGGATGGAAAAGTGGTTTTGTTCCCGGCGATAAAACGGTTTGTGAAAAGTATTGATATTACCAAACGGCGTATTATTATTGATCCGGCCGGAATTCCGGAAGACGAAGAAACATAAGCGTGCAGATTGATGAAATTTGAAATTATTACGCTTTTCCCGGATTATTTCAGCCAGTCGCTGAAACAATCATTGATCGGAAAAGCAGTTGATAAAAAGCTCTTTGAAATCAGAATAATAAACCTTCGCGATTATGCGACCGACCGTCACAATACTGTTGATGATACCCCCTTTGGCGGCGGCGGCGGTATGGTTCTGAAAGTTGAACCGGTTGATTTATGCCTAAGGAATTTAGGATACTACCACAAAAATAAAACCAGCAAGGCTGGCGGTGGGGGGAAGATTATCCTTACTTCGGCAGCCGGCAAACCTTTCAAGCAACCAATGGCTGTTAAGTATTCGTTATGTGATCGCATAACTATAATCTGCGGCCACTATCTCGGCATAGATCAGCGAATCACCGAGTTGTATGAAATTGATGAAGTATCGATCGGCGATTATATTTTAAGCGGAGGTGAAGCGGCGGCGCTGGTGATGGTTGATGCCATTGGAAGACTGATCCCGGGAGTACTGGGAAATTTTGAATCAGCTCTTGAAGATTCACACATGAACCAATTACTGGGTTCTCCCTGTTACACCAAGCCGTCCGAATATGAAGGTTTAAAAGTTCCGGAGGAACTTTTGTCCGGCAATCATAAACTGATAAAACAGTTTCGTCGCCGGGAGGCAATAAAAAGTTGTTATTTAAAAAGACCTGACCTGCTGGAATCAGCAGAGTTAACCGAAGAAGAAGAGAAAGAACTGGAAAATATAAAACAGGCTGAAAAAGAAAATTGAAATTTTAATATAGATTATAAAGTTGTTAAAAAATTATTTTATTATAGAGTGTTGGAAAGGAAAGTAAGATGAAACGCATTACCCACATTGAAAAGAGTTTTATGAAGGAGAATATTCCTCCTTTCAACTCAGGCGACACCCTTCGGGTACATGTGAAAATTAAGGAGGGTGATAAGGAACGTATTCAGGTTTTTCAGGGTACCGTAATTAGCCGCCATGGTGGCGGGACCGGTGAAACATTTACCGTCCGTAAAATTTCCAATGGTATCGGAGTTGAACGTGTGTTCCCTCTTCACTCACCTAATCTTGACAAAATTGAAAAAATCAGAGCCGGTTCGGTTCGCCGCGCCAAGCTCTACTATCTCAGAAACCTAACCGGTAAATCTGCCCGTATCAAAGAACAACTTTCTGATAAAGGTACGAAAAAGGCTAAAACAAAAGCTGATCCGGTTGTTGAAGAGACTAAGGCTCCGGAAGCTAAACCGGATGAAGCCAAAGTCGAAGCAACAGCTCCTGAAGTGGTAGAAGAAAAGGTTGAAAAAGCTGAGGAAGCTCCGAAGGAGCAAGCTGAAGCGACAAAGCCTGCTGAGGATGATTCTGAGAAGAAATAATTTTCATATTAGTATTAATAAAAAAGCGCCTTCAACGGCGCTTTTTTTGTTGGAGTCTATTCTTTAAATTGAAAAATTAATTTTGAAAAAGGCCATATTCGAATATACTTCATCTTCTTCATTATCATATGAAGCATATTCAAAAATAAAATCAAAACGATCTGTAATATATCTTTCTATTTTATTTGAATAACCGGGACCAATCGTATCAAACCATTTAATAATATTCTTAAGATTTATTGCATAGCCGCTGGTTTTGATGTCAATATTACCAAAGTCATCAGAATATTGCCCCCACCTGTAATATAAAATTCCAAGGATACCTATTTCCCGTCCCTCTTTATCGATATCTTCCGCATCCGCTGTCACAAGATCTTCTTCGGTCTCATTTACAACTCGATAGGAAAACAAAGATGATTGATCTAAATTAATTCCACTATAAATAGAATACCCGGTACGTTTTATTTCTGCTATAGGATTAGTTTCCGCACCTGCAAAATATGTAATATCATCACCGCTGTTTGCTTTTACATAGGCATATGAAGGTGTGAAATCAAAATTGATTTTATGACTCTTGTGTTTCCCAATAGTTATTTCGAGTGGAAATATTTCTCCGAAAGGAAGATTGGCAATTATTCCAAAGTCATGCGCTGTTGCTTTTGCTATACCACCTCCACCAAAAGGAGACGGACCTAATTCTGATTTAACGTTTTTTATTGTGTAGCCTATTCCCAATTGTGCAAAAAAATCAACACCTAAGCCAATAGTATAAAAACTGGCTTCTTCATAAGGATAATTAATTCCCAAAAATTCACCACTCGGTTCTGTAGCTGTCACTTCACCGTAAGTAATTTTCTGGCGGGAATAGGCAAGACTTAAAGAGGCATTAAACTTATCGTGAAAGCTCTTGTTCAATTGTTTTAAAGTTACCCCTCCACCAATGCTGAAAGTTTTGTATCTTAAATTATCCGTTAGTTCTTTTAGCCATATTGTATTATTGGGTAGGGAAAATGAAAAGTTTTTATCTAAATAAAACAGTCCCATTGCCCCCGGATTATACAATGCTGATTGCCCATCAATATTATTTACGGCACAATTCCCCATCGCCACAGCGCCCGGCTCATTAACAATTCTTAGAAAAAGTGCCGACGCATCAGATCCATCACAAAAGGCAGAAGTAGAAATAAATGTTATCACCATAATTACAAAAATCGAAATTATGATTTTTTTTAAATTCAGCATCTTCCCTCCAATAATAGAATGCAAAAAACTAACCCTGTTTATTAATAGACAATATGATAGCTGTTCAATAATAAGTCAATTGGAACTATATATTAAATTTTAGAAGACAGAATCGTAAAAGTTGTATTCCCGTATTTCCGTTGTTGCAAAATTGGAAAACCCTGAAATGATATTTTTTTTGTTTCCGAAGAATCATGCTGGCAGATGATCATCCCGTCTTCAGATAAGATAGGGTGCTTTTTTAATAGAGACAAAGTCTTGTCAATTAGGCCAATATATTGAGGGGGAGCCATCATTATTATATGATAGGCATAGCCTGTTTTATGAAATCTTTTGATTGCATCAAATACGTTTTCCTGATGACATTGTAACCGGTCATTAACTTCATATTTAACACTTTGTGTGTTGATGGCATCTACTAATTTCGGTTCAAGCTCAATACCCGTTGCAGAATTAACACCGCGCGAGACAGCCTCAAACAGATATGAACCGGTTCCACTAAATAGATCAAGATAATCGGCATCTACAAGATAGGGATTCAGAAAATCAAAAATTGATTTACGCAGTCTGGTCAGTGGCGGACGGGTAATGCCAAGATCGGGTGCTGTGATTGTTTTACCCTTCAGACTACCGGCAATAATTTTGAAGCTGATTGTTTTTGTTCGTTTTTTATTCATATTCCTGTTCTTTATTTGGACAACCGGATAAATATAAATTCAGATTATATTTAATAAAAGCCTTTTATGATCCGATAATTAGAATGAAGAAGTTATTTTACTTGAAATAGCAACATATTTTCATATTTATTAAAGGGTGCAGATAAAAATGAAATTAGATACAGATATAATTATACCGCAATTAGATAATATTGAAGAGACTATGTCTCAAAAGGGGTATCAGGCAATTTGTGGTGTTGACGAAGTAGGACGTGGTCCATTAGCCGGGCCGGTAGTCGCTGCAGCTTTGATAATGCCTATGGATCTGGAAATCGAAGGGCTCGATGATTCCAAAAAACTTACCCACTTACAGAGAGTTCGCATTTTTGAAGAAATTGTTGATCTTGGCCTGATATGTTCTATCGGTGCGATTGATAATGAAGACATTGATAAGATCAATATTCATAAAGCCTCGTTGATGGCTATGCGTAAAGCCGTGACGGGTCTAAAACAGGCTCCCGATTTTATCCTTGTTGACGGCAAGTTTACTATTCCTAACATCAACTACCCCCAGCTTGCAATAGTCTCCGGCGATAGTCGTTGTAAAGCAATTGCGGCGGCATCAATTGTTGCCAAAGTTACCCGTGACCGCATGATGGATAAAATGCAGGCTCTTTATCCGGCGTTTTCATTTGCCAAACATAAAGGTTATCCAACTCAAGCACATCTCGAAGAACTTGAAGCCAGTGGTCCCTGTGAAATCCACCGCAAGTCATTTAAACCGGTAGCCAAATATATAGACGACTATGCCCTCTTCTGAGCCATATCATGGCGAGCCACACACGAGGTGTGTTATATTTTGTGGGCGGCAATATAGCAGGCTATGCCTGTCCACATCTGCCCCTTTGGCCGGTAGGGCAGAACTCTTTAGTAGTTCTGCCACACACGAAGTGTGTTATTTTGGCAGGATCGCTATGGGATCCTGCCCTACAAGAGAGAAACTATGAGAATGTCATCCCCGGATAAAGATAACCGCATCAAAATCGGACGCGAATACGAACGGCTGGCAGCCGATTTCTATAAAAATAATGGTTTTATAATTCTGGATAAAAACTGGCAGGACAGCCATCGGGAAATTGATTTGATTGTTCAAAAAGATAATCAGATAATTTTTGTCGAAGTAAAATCAGCTTCATCCAAAAAATATGGCCATCCGGCAGAGCGAGTTGACAAACGCAAACAGGAAAATCTTATAAAGGCTGCCCAAAAATATCTTCAGGAGAAGGATATTAAGAATATTGATTTATGTTTTGATGTTGTCACTTTTGTCAATGGCCGGTTAGAACACTACCCCAATGCGTTTGGGGTGGAGTAGTGACAGGTCACGACCTGTCATTTTCCTGTGGGCGCTAGATGTCCACATCTGCCCATTTGATCAGTTTTGTAGGTCGAAACCCTTGTGGTTTCGACAATAATGCTGTGGTGGACTTCACAAAAAAGGCGGGTCTGTGGGCAGACCCACCCTTGTATCTTAATCATCAAAATATAATATATTATAACAGATCGGGATGAAACTGTATCCACCCTGAGGCATAAAGCCTGTCTTGTAGATAAGTTCTCCCGATCCGTTCACAGGATCGCCAAACACCGAACGGTATCTGAGGCGTCGAAGTAGACCGACAGCCTGTATTCACAAGGTTGGTGTAGGACGTCCTCAATGTAAAAGGAATATAACAACGGAGATCGGAATGAGCAAATCCACTTTTTATGCAGGGGTTGATGTTGGCCAGGATGAACTATGGGCTGTCATAGACGGTAAAAAAGCTCGTCCATTTGCAAGCGACAGAAGAGGAATAAAACAGATGTGGAACTGGGTTAAAAAGTACGCCAATAATAATTTGATTCACTTCTGCATGGAAGCCACTGGGGTTTACAGCTATCGGCTGGCAAAAATATTATTAACATACCCTGACAGCACTGTCAGTATTGTCAACCCGGCTCAAATTGCTGCTTTCTCGAAAGCTCAATTACGACGCACCAAAACCGATAGTGTTGACGCTCAGGTTATATTAGACTTTGTTAAAAGCCAAAAGCCTCCGGTATGGACACCAGAACCGACATCATTGAGAAAGCTGTATCATTTGGTAACTATGGCCGATGCTTTAAAAGAAGAACGCAGGCAGTGGAAGAACCGGCAGCACAGCCATCAATATGTCGAGGATCTGCCTAAAGAAGTTCTTAAAAGCCAGAGAGCACTTATAAGAAATCTCACCAACCAACTCAATAAAATCGAACAGTTAATCAAAGGACTATGTCTGTCTGATGAGCAGCTTCAAAGTC
>DAOWMZ010000200.1 GCA_030642845.1 Candidatus Zixiibacteriota bacterium | reverse complement strand
GTCTCGCCCTTCAAAATAACCTGAGCACCAGGAGGTAATGAGCGAACGGTAAAATTACCGGAGGTTATCCCCTGAGACCAAGCTATCGTAGGCATTATTATGGCAACAATTGTTGCGGCCAAAATCCTTTTCAGCGTCATAATCCCTCTATTCTAAAAAAATGTTTATCTACCTGATTTGTCGACAAAAATAACATATATATTGAGACCATACAAGTTTTAAAAAACAAAAAGGCTGTGGACTATACACAGCCTTTTCAAATTTAAATTTAGCTGTTATTTTATCTAATTGGCTCCTTTGCCGGTAAATACAACGACAATAGTTTTCAATATGATCTTAATATCATCCCAGAGAGACCATTTGTCGATATATTTCAGATCAAGGTTAACCTTACGAGAAACCGATTCGATATCAGAATCATATCCACATTCAACCTGAGCCAGACCGGTAAGACCCGGTTTTACATTCAGGCGATCGGTATAATTCTCAATCTTAGTTGATAAATCAGCGACAAAGTTCGGACGTTCCGGTCTCGGACCTACCAGAGACATATCACCTACCAGAATATTGATAAACTGCGGGAATTCATCAAGCCTGGTTTTACGCATGAATCGACCTAATTTAGTGATACGGGGGTCATTTTCTGTAGCCCATACAGGACCGCATTTCTTTTCAGCATCCTGTATCATTGTACGGAATTTAATAACCTTGAAGGTACGCCCCATCACATTTTCTCTTCTACGGTCTCTAACTCTCAGATCAGTAGCATCGCTCTCCTGATGAAAACGGCGATTCTTTTTACGGCGGTTTTCACCTACCCTAACCTGCGTATAAAATACCGGGCCGGGAGAATCGAATTTAATCAGGATAGGAAGAATGAGATACACTGGAATTGATAAGACCAATCCGACCAGAGCCCCAACAATATCCAAGCCTCTTTTAAACAGACGACCTATCACAACTTTTACCCTCTCCGGCTTGGCTATTGCCGCCGGAATCAGTAATACAAACAGTAATGAACATGCAACAAATAATATTCCAAGTACGTATTCGCAAGAAAAAATTTTAAATTGTTCTGCTAAGCTAATATAACCAGAATTCCCTGCCTGCACCCTAACTGCGGGATTTCCGGAAGTTACACCATAAATGTAATCTGTTCTGGAAATTGTCGCAGTGTTATCGTTGCTTACATTAGACTGTGAATTTAATTCACTTTTCATTATGCACTTAATCCTATTATTTAATAACCCACTTGCGCATTTACTAAGCAAAAGGGCTGCCAAAATGAAAATTGAGGACTAATCTAGTGCACTATACATCATCGAATTCTTAATGGATTGATGGACAGAGCCTTACAAACCACTCACATTGCCAAAATTAGATGGAAATTTGATTATTATATTATTTATTGAAAGAGGTAACTTTTACCTTGCCATTGAGGACACATATTATGCAAGTAGGTGCATAAAAACCGTTTAAAAATGTAGTATTATTCCAATACTTTGATCAAAAAAGGGGCAAAAATTCGGTTATTTTACTTACCAAAATTAAGAATCAGTGAAAATCGATGTAAATCTTCTGAAGAATAGTGCTCAGAAGGGGTATATGCATAATCGATTTCAAATTGATTATAAATAACTCCGGCTCCAAAGGAAAAACCGGTTCCAAAGGTTCTGTTATCACTGTCGGGGTAGTAATTATAGCCGCCACGTAAAAAGTATTGACCGGCGTAGATGTATTCGAGACCATGACGAATTACATTACCGCCATAAAATCTCTTCTCAAATTCGATTGCGGTCAAGAGATTTTCATGAAATGGAGTTACTGAAACTCCGAGTCGAAATGACGAAGGAATATTTTCGGAAACATTATCAAATTTCATCTTCGGACCAATATTGGATGCAACAGCCGCGAGGCTAAATTTACCAACATCATAGCGTCCACCTAAATCAAAAGCGAATGTTGACCCGTTAATATCATCCAAATGCTGGTTGATATACTTAACAGTCAAACCCAGGGAGAGATCCGGTTTCATACGATAACCCATCGAAAGCGATCCGGAAAAATCATAAGCAGAGATTTCACCTGTTTTGACCCCATTTATATCGCGGCCATCAATCTGGCCATAACTAAGATAATTTATTGATGTCGCTATGGTAATTTTTTCACTCATATTGTGAGCATAAGAGGCATGGTTCATTTTTATATCCTGGTACCATGAGAAATATCCAAGAATTACTTCATCATGTTTAACAAAAGTCAATCCGGCCGGATTCCAGAATGTAGAGTTGGCTCCTTCAGTGACTGCAGTAAATGCTCCACCCATACCAGCTGCCCTAGCGCCTACATTTATCAAAAGAAAATCAGCCGCAGTTTCTCCTGCTTTTGGGGCGGCTACACCTATTTTACCAAAAAAAACTACCAGTATAATTAAGAATAACCATCCTACTATAATCTTTTTCAAACATCTTCTATACATCTTAGCTGTCCCTTTCAAATCGTGTGTTCATCCGAGTGAACCATGTGCTCAACAATTGTGTGTTCCACGATATAGTAATGGCAACAGCAGTGCCGGATGATGTATTGATTTTATTTTTTAAAGAAGAAATTCTCACTATTTATTGCTTCTCATAACACATTGCTGTTAAACAGCTTCCGTGTGTTGATAACTTTCCAATGTTTTTTCAAGAGTTTCTTAAAAGTAATTTCCGAAACTCCATCTGTCCATAATAGCCAAACAAATGAACAGCCGTTCCCCATTAGCAACAATTTCTGCCCTTCAAGAAGGTTCATCTCAACGGGTTACGGCCACATGTTCAACTCTTCAGCAGAGTCCTTTCTAAATGATAGAAAAAAGCCCATATTATAGGGGTTTTGACTACAATTTCTTTCTTTTAGTACTCAATTGTAATACAATAGTCAACAAAAATTTACTCTATTCGGAATCTTTTTCCAACCTCACAACTCATTGTAACACTGCATATTACAAACAGCAAAACCGTGAGCATCTGTAACAATCTTCCGATCAGAAATTCTTTCCGATTTTTAATCAATTTAATCATATTTATCTATTCGGACAATTTTGGTTTTTATTAAGTTTGTAGACTATTTTTGTTACGCGAAGAAGCAGGCTTTATGTCCGCCGTCTTTAAGGTGGGAGACAAGCCTTCAGTAGGGCAGGATCCCAAAGCGATCCTGCCAATTAACTGGGTAGCCCATCCGCTTGCAATGAGATTACTTTCAGTGGGTTTACTGTTCATTTCACTACGTGTAGTGGGTGGTCTTGTGTCGCCCGTTTTATTTTCCCACCATAAAGGGAGTGTTGATAAACCCAAAATATATAACAATTTCATTCTTCCTGTCATCCCCAACTTGATTGGGGATCCATTTAAGATATTGAATTTTCAAGAGATAGATGGATTCCCGATCAAGTCGGGAATGACAAGAATAAAAGGTTTTATATCATTGTTAACTTTTTCAACATGCCATAAATGATGGACCACCCCTAATTAATAATCAACAAGATTCAACACTTCGAGATAAAAGCCACTTAGTGGCACACAAGGTGTGCAGGCATTGCCTGTTCTTCATCTGATACTGAATGTTAGTGGCTGGCAGATGTCCACATCTGCTGCTTTTATGGCTGGCATTATAAAAAGATATGTCTGTCCTCGTTGTAAATCACAAAAGGTGTATCTGCTGTTTAAAACCAATTGCTGATTGACAAGTCGGTTGTTTTGGGATTTAATAGATATGTGGAAAGTGCGAATGCCCCCGTAGCTCATCTGGATAGAGCATCGGTTTCCTAAACCGAGGGTAACAGGTTCGAGTCCTGTCGGGGGTATAAGCTTTAATAATTAAATAGTAAATTATGGATAAACTTAGCGGTCTAAAAGTTCTCTGGTTTTCTTTAGAAAATATTGAAGAATTCATATCCAAGAATTTAAATCTACTGAATAATAAAAAATTGCATGAATTCTTAATTGCATTAGTCTATTCAAGAGTAATTAAAAAAAATGATGGTCCAAAACTATGCGTTGGAATTGCATATAAATCACAACATGCTATAGATAAAAATTATAAAATTGAGTCTTTAAATTTTGTATTAGAGAATCAACATTTATTTGATGATACTGATGTAGATTTATATTTAGCCAAAAACATAGATTACGAAAGTGAATTCCAGAAACTCCAAATTACAAGATTAGTACCAAATGATAAAAAGATAGTTAACAATGATATTTTATTATCATTATTGAAAAAGAAATTCTTAGTTCAACCAGACGATAAAATGATATTATTAATTAGTATAGAAGAAAACATATTGTTTAATTTAGATGAAACATTATCATTTCTAAAGAAGCAGAGAGTTCCTTATGGTATGATTTGCTTAGTTGGAAACATATCAAAAGGAAAGAATAATTCATTCAATATTATTACTATTTATCCAGAATCAACTGAAAGTACTCATACTTTTAAGTGGTAGTTCATGAGAAAGCAATATCATTTTCGTCCGTCTCTGAATGGGTTTTATGCCTGGGATATTGATCGATTGGTATCACTAACTTCCGGGTTTAAACCGCAGAAGATTCAGCTTAGTGATATTGCTGAGATTGATGAACCCTTCTGGGCGAATGGTCCCAGTGAAAAACTTACCTGTCGTCAGATTGCCGAGCATTCCAAATTAATCGAACAGGCTGATCTAAGTTATC
>DAOWMZ010000344.1 GCA_030642845.1 Candidatus Zixiibacteriota bacterium | reverse complement strand
TTTTGCTTTGAGCTGAAGAAGTTGAAACCAGCTTTAACCAGTCATGCGATGGAGCTCTATTGGCATTGGTAATAATCTCAACTGCGTCGCCGGTTTTAAGTTTGGTTGATAACGGCTGAAGACGATTATTGATTTTAGCTCCGGCACAATGGATGCCAATCTCAGTATGAATCTGAAAAGCAAAATCGAGTGGAGTTGATCCTTTGGGGAGATGAACCAACTCACCATCAGGTGTAAAAACAAATATATCTTCGGAGTATAAATCAATTTTTAAGTACTCAAGGAAATCAGATGGATTGATCATATCTTTCTGCCATTCCAGAATATCTCGAAGCCAGACCATCTGCCGGTCAGATTTACTCATCATCTGACGTCCCTCTTTATAGAGCCAGTGGGCTGCAATTCCGTTTTCTGCAACATGATGCATCTGATGCGTACGTATCTGTATTTCCACTCGGTGATTACCGGGACCAAAAACTGTTGTGTGAAGGGAACGATATCCATTTGGTTTGGGATTTGCTATATAATCATGAAAGCGGTCTTCGACCGGTTTCCACATTGAGTGGATAGTACCCATCGTATGATAGCACTCGCCAACTGTGCCTACAATACATCTAATAGCAAACAGATCGAATATATCTTCAAAATCAACCCCCCTGACTTTTATTTTACGGTAAATTGAATCAAGATGTTTAGCACGGCCATAAACTGTCGCCTGGATTCCAATTTCCTCCAGAGAAGAACGAATCGGCTTAACTACTGATTCAATATAATCTTCCCGTTCCTCTTTTTTTTCTTTAATCCTCTTTACGAGGCTATGATATACTTCTGGTTCTAAATATTTTAAAGACAAATCTTCAAGTTCAACTTTAATCTTGTTAATCCCAAACCGATGCGCCATCGGGCAATAAATATCATAAGTTTCCTGAGCGATCCGTATTCTTTTTTCCGGAGGAAGTGGATCAAGAGAGCGCATATTATGTAAACGATCGGCTAATTTAATTAGGATGACTCTAATATCTTTAGCCATTGTCAGAAGCATTTTTCGAAAATATTCAACCTGTCGATCTTCACGAGAGACATACTCAACCAATCCAATTTTAGTGACACCATCAACCAGATCTACAATTTCATCACCAAATTCTGTCCTGATATCCTCTAAAGTGTATTTAGTATCCTCCACAACATCATGAATCAAACTGGCCGCAATAGTTGTAGAATCCATATGCTGTTCAGCTAAAATAAAAGCAACGGCAAGGCAGTGTTCAATATATGGCTCTCCGGAAATACGTTTTTGACCGGCATGTGCTTTATCAGAGAATTCATACGCTTTTCTAATCAGAGGGATATTAACATTAGCGTTAAAAGACTCTATTTTTATGATAAATTCAGCCAAGTTCATAATATTTACTATGCGGTAGTGAGATTAAAAGTATCAATAACCTGTTCAAAGACATTATCAACATCAATTGATTCCATACATTTACATCGTCCCTCTGGACATTGGCAAAACGGTAAAGGCGGCTGTATAACTTTATGATATTTGCCAACAGGTCCCCATCTTCGGGGAGCCATGACTTTTCTGACAGGATACAATCCAACCACTCTGGTTCCAACAGCTGCTGACAAATGAAGCGGTCCGGTTGAATTTGCCACAACTACAGTAGCTAATGACAAGACTGCCGCTAATGTTCTCAAATCCGTATCCCCGGAAATATCGCGGATTTTTATCCTTTTTTGGTTAGCTACTTCCACAATTTTGGCCCCTTCCCATTCCGAGCCGGATATAACAACTTTTAATCCTGATTTATCAAGCTCCTGATAGAGATTCAGAAAACTATCAATTGGCCATTGCTCTGCGGAACCCCTGGTACCTGGGTGAAGAACAACAAATTTATCGTTAATACCAACATTAGAAAGAATTCTTTTGGCGTTTCTAATCTCCTTTTCAACGAGATAGACTTTTGGAGTATATACCGTCTCTCCATATTTGAAGAACTGCAGGAAATCCAGGTTGTATTCATATTCATGTTTTTTGTTGGCTTTGCGGCTGTGAAAGAGATGAATATTAAAAAACATTGAATGAAATCTTCCTGAAGTACCTATGCGAGTGGGAATTTCTGCTTTATAAAACAGACGGCTGATTTGACGTTCAGGATAAAGAGCAACCACAATTTTATAATTACCTTGTCGAATACGATACAGAAGATCTTTTTTATAGAGTTTGTCTATCAATAACTGATCGTTCTGAACCCTAACAATGCGATCAATGCTGGGATTATTTTCCAATATTGGAGAGGCGTATAATGATGTCAGCACATCTACCTGACAATCGGGATAACGAGCCTTAATTGTTTCTACAAACGGTAATGCTAAAATCAGGTCGCCCAGTTTATCCGAACGACTAATGAGAATATTATCACCGGGATTTATTTCAACTTGTTTAGACATTCTTCTCCGATCTGTCTTCTTTATTCTGCAAATGTCTTAACTTAACATATTTGACCATTACAGCCACCGAAGACAACACAGAAATTATAAACCCCTCTAATCCATCCTGGAAACCCTGACGGATTATAAAGTGATCAATAAATGATACAAAGGGGCGAAATACAATATCAAAATTACGTGCTTTTTTCCCTTTTGCAAAGGCCGCCTCTGCCCCTAATGTTGTATAGCGATTAAAGCGAGTTAAATAGGTTTCCAGATTTGAATAGCTATAATGCAAAAGTTCAGCTTTTAATTCGCGGGTTTTACCATTGATTTCTATTTTTTCATGGATCACAGCATCATTGAAATTTCCACTATCTTTGCGGAATAATCTCAGCAGATAATCAGGATACCAGCCGCAATGATTTATCCATTTACCTAAAAAGTTGGTATGGCGATTTATT
>DAOWMZ010000135.1 GCA_030642845.1 Candidatus Zixiibacteriota bacterium | reverse complement strand
ATATAAATTTTCACAATGATGCCGGAAATAATACATACTTCCAGATCGATTACCCCGTAAAGATTAATGAGACCGATCTGAATATCTTTATGGGCGCAACCAGTGGAAGTAAAGATAATTCTGGTTACTATGGGACAGATGATTTACAAGTCATCAATGTTGGTGTGCAAGCTACTAGAGAAATTAAGGTGACTGAGTCGTTTTCGGTACCATTAAATGTCTCATTTGTCGTTAATCCAAATGACGAGATTTCTTATCTAATTGCCGGGTTTAGTTTTTAAAATTGTAATATTAGTTTAGGGAACATTCTTGAATAAAAGCCTCCATATAAGATGGAGGCTTTTTTATTATTGGTGTATATAAAATACAATAAATCAATGAATATTTAATTTTCTTATTTTGGAAAGGAATAAAACTGTTAGAAAATCCACAGCCGAAAGCTATTTTATCAAAGAAAAACTCCTTATATTGATTCCGAAGAATTTGAAGTTGATTGATAAAAACGAACCATATAGTTAATTGAATTCAGTGGTAGAAGGTCTTTAAGTTCTTGAACTTCAGTTGTTAGAGTTTTATCAACTATGAATGATCACAAAGTGTTCTTTTTTCCATTATTATCGGGAAAAAAGACTTCTTAGTAGTACTTCTATTTTAGTTTGCCATTGCTGAAATCAATACATATTCTTCATTAAGTTAAAATGATAAAAAAAGGTGTATCGTGGACTTTTTTTCAATATTTATAACACTGTTTCTAATTATGGATCCTTTCGGGAATATCCCGATCTTTCTATCTGTTCTCGAAAATGTAGATCCGCAAAAGAGAAGAAAAGTACTGATCCGCGAGCTTTTTTTTGCTTTGATAATTATTATTATAAGTATTCTGGCTGGAAAGCATATCATATCATTTCTTGGATTAAGACAGGAATCAATCAGCATAGCTGGAGGTTTAATATTATTTTTAATTGCAATTAAGATGATTTTCCCTTATCAAATTTTCAAAATGCAGGACGATTCCGACACCGAGCCGTTTATTGTCCCCTTAGCTGTTCCGATGATTGTAGGACCATCACTTTTGGCAGTGCTGTTACTTTTCTCGTCATCTCATTCCGGTAGTCTAATTAAGCTGATAATGGCTGGATCTTCAGCCTGGCTGGTAACTTTTATAATTCTGTTATCTTCAACATTCCTTGTAAAGTTTCTCACGAAAAAGGGATTGGTTGCAGTCGAACGACTGATGGGTATGATTCTTGTCGCTCTATCGGTGCAATTATTCCTTGATGGAATCTTACACTATCTGAATCAGTAGAATAGATTTATTGATGATAATTATATCACTCATAAATAGCATTCATCTCATTGAAAAATATTGATTCTGTGCCTGATCTAAGTTCAACTATCTCTTCCTCAGTGATTAAACGATCCCCCAGATAGATATCCGCTTCAATATTATTTTTATAGGATTCATAAAAACTCGCACCTATATAATTTGATATTCCATCAGCAAATGCTAATATCTGACTTAATCTTATTGGGGGACTTTTTTTATCTAATTTGCACTTATGGTGATCAGTTATCTCAGAGACAAAACTGTGAGGGAAATTCCATTCTGTTAGTAAGATATTACTAACCAAAACATTATCAAATTCCAGCTCTCGCATTTCAATTTCTTCAAATGTCCCGTTTTTTTCTTTAATTTCTTCAATTATATTTGAATACAATTTTGGGATAGTCTTTAACAAAACCATTTTACCAATATCATGCAAAAGCCCTGCTAAATATGATTCTTCTTCATCAATATTTCCTATTTTCTTGGCAATTAATTTACATGCTATTGCAGTTGACAGAGAATGATGCCATAATGCCATTGCAATGTTTATTTGAGAACAAGATTCAAAAAGTTGAAAGGTAGAAGCAGTAATAATTATTGATTTAATCCGAGATAAGCCTAATATTTTGATTGCATCTGCCAGCGAGGTGATTCTTCGAATTTGTCCGTAAATCGGAGAGTTGGAAAAACGGATGATTTTAGCAGTTAAAGATTGATCAACAGTGATAGTTCGAGATATAACATTAATATCAGTTTGAAGATCTGATGCCAGCTTAATTGCTTTATTGAGAATAACTGGTGGTGTAGGCAAATCCCCGAGTTTATTAATAATGGTTTCTATTGCTTGATTATTGGCATCCTTATCTTCTTTTGTTATATCCATATCTCTTTACTTATCCCCTTTGATTGGACAACCCGATCTTTATCTAATAATATGATTCGGTTTTTTATGGGATAGCTTTACATAATTATAATAAGAAACAGGAAGTTTTTTATCTTATTTGCAATGCAGTAAGTCAATTTGTTGATAAGCAGAGTTTTGAGGAGCTCCAGTATAATTGTGTTGTATTATTTTATTAGCTATTCTAATTGACAAAAGGCATAACACATCAGTGATTCTGCCTTTATTCATTTTCCGATAGTGGAAACAATACTCCCTTTATACGAGATAGTTGGGAGTTATTCTTCAATGTAAATCAAGGGTTTGTCGATCAATAAGCTCTATTACTGTGAAATAATAAGCCTGCTGATAAAGTTCGACAACGTAATAGCCTGGACTAATCCCAATAGCTACTGCTAAGATATCAAAGTAACATTCACAGGGGACTGGGATGCCGTAATTAATATTACGTTCTAAAAACCTGAGAGTATCTCCGGACACTTCAAAATCAACTATAATATTAGCAGCACAATTAAGATAAGTATTCCAGTGGGTCATCGTAAGGGTATCGCCGGAATAATCATAATCAACAAATTCTACTCTTACCGATTTTTCCTTTTGACACCCACCGTCATCATATTGGACAACAATCTGGCTATCCTCAATAGTAACAACTGTTGTTCCAATAGTATCCCCTTCAATTCCGATAAGTACTATGGAATACTCTCCAGCCGGCAAGTCATAAATCATCGATGTCAGATGGAATGGGCAATAACAGTCACACAGAGCTCCGGTATCGGCTTCAAATCCGGTAAGAACATTATCACTTTGATACCAGTCAACTTTGTACATCAGACAGCATTGGTAAAAAGCATTCTGATGATGAACAAGAAGATCATCTCCGATAACTTCAACTTCCAATGTCCCTTTTGAAAGGGATTTAGGAGGTGATTGTTTATCACTAAGTGAGTCCATCAAACACCCACTGCTGTTGTCTTCATGTTCTGTTATTATCATAAAAGGACAGGCATTGGGGTTATTGATACCCCTGAACAACCAGTCAACCCATCCTGTCAGATCGGCTACATTTATTTCTCCGTCGCCATCGCAGTCAATAGCCGGAGGATAATAAGCCGGTGGTCCCCCTTTGAAAATATAGTCAACCATATTGACCAGGTCGGCTACATTGGTTTGATCATTATTATCATAATCGCCGCAGGTGATTCCGAAGGTGTTTTGTGCGATTACTAATAACAATAAAAAGATAATGGTATTAGTAATTTTATACATAACCTCAGACTCCTGATAATAGATATGTTTTTTATTCAGACAAACTAAATATATATAGATATATCTTTATTATCAAGAGCTATTTATAATTTCAACTAATGAAAAAGGGCAGGTATTTTACCTGCCCTTTAAAAATCAATGCATCAAAACTATTTCAACAGAATCATCTTCAATGTCTTAATATAACTCCCCGTTTCCATTCGGTAAAGGTATACACCACTGGCATATCCACTGCCATCAAATGGGATTGAATAAGCGCCAGCTTCCAAATAATCATCTACTAAAGAGACGATCTGTTGTCCCATAATGTTGTAAATATCAATTCTAACCTGAGATGCTTCCGGTAAATCAAATTCTATTTCAGTTACGGGGTTAAAAGGATTAGGGTAGTTTTGATGCAGGGCAAAATGATCAGGGATAAATGCCGGTTTGGTCGCATTGTTGATACTTACTTCATAGTCCTTGTGTCTTATATCTGCAACAATACATGAAATAGGATTTATTTCTCCCGGAATTCTTATCAAATCATAATTCCCGGATGGAAGAATCTTTACACCATCCATATCAAGAAGAGCGATTAATAATTCATTTTCAATTTGACCATAAAGCATATTGAAATCATCAATAAGAATATTTTCTGCAGGATTATTATTCCCACTTTCTAAGGTAAATTGAATTCCTTTCAATGGGATTGGTGTACTTATTGACAAAGTAGTAATACCATTGCTGAACTCAGAGGTTACATTGATATTGTGATTGAATTTTGGAGCGGTTATACTGTGTTTACCA
The DNA here is from genome assembly GCA_030642845.1 of Candidatus Zixiibacteriota bacterium. GTDB lineage: Bacteria > Zixibacteria > MSB-5A5 > GN15 > FEB-12 > DAOWMZ01. The sequence goes on along the minus strand of DAOWMZ010000135.1, from coordinate 1,599 downwards.
AGGCATCCACAGAACGGATCAGGTCCACCCTTGAAAACAAAATCTACAAGATAAGTCAGGTCAGCAACATTGGGGCCTGTACAGGAACCATTGGCATCAAGAATATTGTAAGGACACGGTTCAGCTTCTCCTTTAAATAAATAATCGACATAGAAAGTCAGATCTGCGACATTGACTTTCTGATTGCCATCAATATCCCCCGGACGAGAACCATAGTCAGTAGAAAGATCGCGTAATCTGTCAAAAGCAGCAGACAGATCATTATTGTTTTGACCTGAGAACAATAATGCTTTGGCTGGATTACCGGATAAGGTAGTATCCCAATGCATGAGGTGATCAACATAACATTCGGCATCTGATGTGAAATGGATATTAAAGACTGTCGTTGTACCGGCAGGTATTTCATATCCATTGGAATTTGCCAGTTCGACATAAATATATTGATAAAGATGACTGATCTCTCGATAATTATTATTCCAGTCATTTGTCATCAGTCCATCAAATGAAATAGAATCAACATATATATTTATTGGTATCTTTATAGGAATAGATGCACCTTTTATAGGTTGAGTCAACTTTGTCATTACCGGCTGAACACCATAACATGGATTACCTGTGGATACTGATGGGACAATAACTGAATCGGGAATATAAGTTTCAATATTAAAACAATGCGGGCCATCCCAATCAGGTGGTTGTGTTGGACCATTCACTAAGCTCCAAAGCCAGGAGCCACCGGGGGGGTAAAATGAAGAATCAAGGCATATCATACCGCCATTATATTGATGGGGGATAGGACCTATTTCGATTTGGAATGGAACACCTTGATAACCATCATAAAGACCATTATCACCAAACATATCTAAAGCACCAAATCCAACAGTATCAGCTCCTGATCCGGTCGGGTTGAATACATCCACCTGGAATACTACCGGAAATTCATCAAGTCCAATTGAACCGGTAGAAATTGCTGTAGTAGTGGTCCACTCAGCTCCTGTAGGAGAATAAATTTGGAAACCGTTAGTGTATGCTTGAAGAACATGTCCAGTATTATTATACCAGCCGATATCAAATGTTATTATCTCTCCAGTATGCACAATGCTGTCACCGTACAAATTACTAACACCAGCTAAATATATTTCTCCATTGCCCGGAATAAATGAAGGATCGACAATAGTGTAACAATGTGGGCCATCCCATCTCGGATATAATTCCGTTGCATCCGACATCGACCACATCCAGGCACCGGTAAGGGGGGACCATGAAGAGTCAAAACAAATTGATTTCCCTCGTGAATTTTCATCCATTGGGCCAACAGTAATTGTAAAGACATTATCATCAAATCCCGAAATCATTCCCGAGCCGGAATATCTTGACATCTCAAATCCAATAGTATCAGCACCGGAACCTGTTACACTAAATTCATCAATATTTATATGATCATCGAATTGAGATAGTCCCAGGGTACCAGTTAAATCTCCAGAAGTAGCTGTCCATTCAGCACCATTGGGTGAATAAACTCTGAATCCCTGAGTTATACTATAAGCTGCGTCATCGCTATTATTTTTTAGTCTGATTGTAAATGTTAATGATTCATTT
>DAOWMZ010000005.1 GCA_030642845.1 Candidatus Zixiibacteriota bacterium | reverse complement strand
TGTGACCTGCTGCTCTTGACTTTCATCTTATGAGTGTAGGGTCACAATCCGCTGTGAGCGGATCAAGGCCCTACACAACAGTGAATACATGTGTCGAAACCACAGGAGTTTCGACCTACGAAAAAATAAAATGTAACTATTTCATTAAAAATGTGTTTATTGCAATAACTAAAGAAAACTTTACGGAGATAATTATATGAAAGCTGAACCAGGAGTAAAAGTTGCCGTACTGGGAGCCTCGCCCAAAGAGGATAGATATTCTTTTAAAGCCGTTCATTTGTTAAAACAGAATAGGTTTGACCCCATACCTGTTCATCCTGCTGGACATACTGTTGATGGCATCGTATGTTTAAAATCATTGACCGAGATCTCTGACAAAATAGATACTGTTTCAATGTATATTAGCTCAAAAATATCAGACGGTGAAAAAGAAAACATTCTTAATCTAAATCCCCGACGAGTTGTTTTTAATCCCGGAGCCGAAAACAGTACCCTTGCCACTTCTCTTGAAGAGGCAGGTGTAGAAGTCGTTAAGGGTTGTACATTAGTAATGTTAAAGTTGGATTTGTTTTAATTGTTTTATGTCTGGCAGACGCCCTCGTTTGCTGGTATACCTTGTGTGATCGTTTAAGGGCACACGAGGGCGTCTGCCGCCCACAAATTGTAGAGACATGCCCCCGTGCCTGTCCAGAAAAAGGACAACCACAGAGGATTGTCCCTACAGAAGAAATATTCAAGAAATTTCAATTTCTTTCGATAATTAAGTTATGGCTTATAAAAAGATTGCAATACAAGGTGAACAGGGAGCTTTCTCCGAAGTAGCTGCTCACTCACTTGCTGGGAAAAATATCAAACCGATCACTTGTGATTCTTTTGAATCATTATTTGATAAAGTGGAAACTTGTGAAGCCGATTATGGAGTAATCCCTATTGAGAATTCCCTCGTAGGTTCGATCCATAGAAATTATGATCTTCTTTTGGAACGCAACCTTCATATTATCGGAGAAACTCAGGAACGAATAGTCCACTGTTTAATAGCTCCCAAAGGTGTAACATTTGCCAAAATCACCAAAGCCTATTCTCATCCTGTAGCTCTGGATCAGTGCCGTAATTTTTTCAGGAAAAACAAACATATCGCCCCTATTTCATATTACGACACCGCCGGTTCGGTCAAGATGCTTTCAGAGGGTGGTTCAACAAATTCAGCAGCAATAGCCGGACCATATGCAGCAGATATTTATAAAATGAAAGTGGTGCGCAAATCAATCGAAGATGAAAGAAACAACCACACGCGGTTTCTTCTATTGGGTTGCAAACCGATCAAAACCACTGGAAAAACAAAAACCTCGATTGTATTCTCTATGGAGAGCAAGCCGGGTTATCTTTTTAAGGCACTTTCTGTTTTTGCATTGCGAGATATAAACCTGACTAAAATAGAATCCCGCCCGGTTCGCAAAAAAACCTAGCAATATTATTTCTATCTCGATTTTGAGGGTTCAATGAAAGATCCCAACTCACAAAAAGCACTCGAACATCTGGCTGAAATCGCCCACTATATAAAAATATTAGGCACATATCCACTCCGCGTAAACGGCATCTAACACAGGCGTAGACTGGTCATTAGGTGTATAGCAGGATCGCTTTAGGATCAATAAGTAATTACGCGTAGGGTGGGGCTTGTCTCCCACCATTTGACGGCGGAGATAAACCCCGCCTCTACGCGGATGATAATTATGTGGCAGGCAGATGTCCACATCTGCTGCTTATTGTAATTATGAAAATGTCAGGAGCACAGGGCATTTGCACCTACGAAAAAGTGAATAGTAAACCCACCATAAAGTGAGTGTTGATAAACCCAAAATATATAACAATCTCATTCTTCCTGTCATCCCCAACTTGATTGGGGATCCATTTAAGATATTGAATTTTAAAGAGATAGATGGATTCCCGATCAGGTCGGGAATGACAAAAACAAAAGGTTTTATATCATTGTTAACTTTTTCAACACTCCCTAAATGGTGGGCTACCCGAGAAAAAGAACTCACACATAGTGTGTTTTATCACATAGTGCAGGTGCAGCCTTTTTAATTAATTCTTTTCGATTGGAATCAGCTTAAAATTAAGATCGGAGATGATTGCACCACCCTCGACAACCTCCATATCAAATTCAATCGATTCTGGTTCGCTTGTGTAACCTAGTCTTTTCAATTGAGTGGGGGAAATATAGGCTTTATAACTTCCGGGTATTAACCCAAGATAAAAATATTCACCGTTGCTGAATGATGTAATCTCGATTATAGATTCTTTGGCTTGATTATAAAAGATGACATTGATACCTCCCTGGCCGACATCACCAATTTTTGATTGACGTTTAACAAAACCGGTTACCTCGCCGGCAATCACAATCGGGACATTAATTGCGGTAACAACATTGGGATTCATCGCAACTTCATAATTTTCATAAATCGGTTTTAGCAGGGGATTATCGAGACTGTAGGGATCTATTCGTATTATTTGTTCATCATATGGATTAAGACCATCATAATAATACTGTTTCTGCTTTCCTCGTTTCCTTTCACGTCCCCCTTTGATTTGCGCTTTAAGGCCATCGATATATTTCTCGTCACTATCAAGCATTCCATTGAGGTTGTCATCCATAAAGGGACGAACCACTGCAAACGATCTTCCGACACCATAGTAACGGTCAAGAATCAAACGCTTACTTTCATTATCATAACGGAGCGATCCATTCTGTAGCTGTGTAATATTGGTAGTGTTTCCAGCTGATACAATACGGGTAGTAAATCCGGCGAAATCTGTGAACATGTTGAATGTAAGGCGAAACATATTTGTTCTGGAAGAAATGTCACGTTCATATGAGAATGTAAATTGAGTCTGCTTATAAAGCCGCTTGTTAAAATACACTCCGGCGGAAACCATCTCTTGTTTGGCATGGTTATAAGTGAAGCGGAATTGAGGACGAAACCATCGGGTAATTGATAGTGATGTAAAAACTTCACTTATTAATTGACTGACAGATCTTGTTTTGTATTTAGAAATTTGATATTTCCCTAAGTAAAAAATATTAACTCGTGGAAGAGAAGCAGTACCGCCAAAATTAATGTTGAACAGATCACGGTTAGGATATTTATCCCAGGTCATAAAATATCTCAAATTAAGGCGACGACTACCAAGTCTGAGCGGAGCTGAGATAGAAATCATAATATTATGTTTAAGGGTCAACAGATTACGATATTTATTTTCAAAATATTTTGTGAAGGAACCATCGATACTGATAAATGAATGCTTATTGAAATTCATCGCTCCTCTGGCGGCATAACCGGGAGCAAATGTTCCATTCATAGTAAGGTTGCCGAATAATTGATAAGTGGCTTCACCCGCGAATGAAAAAGGTTCGTCATCAAAATGATCAAGGGGAGCATCACCGGTAACACCTACTGTAAGTTTGTTTGTTAAACCATAGAAAGCGATCGCCTGGGCATATTTGCGGTTTAATGACAAATTTTGTCTTTCACCAATAGTGACAGTATATTCAAGAGAATTTTTGGGAATAATATTATAAGGAACACGAATATATTGTTCTTCGTTTCTTATCTCTCCATTAGGACCGTACATTTTTACTGTGATCAGCGAGGCTCCATAATTTATATCTACCAGAAATTCATACAAACCTGATTGACCGGTATGAGTATAGTCAACCAGATTATGATCCAGATATAATTCTATTTCCCAATCAGGACCGGGATGGCCCTCGACGCGAATGGTTCTGAAATAAGTTCGCTGTGTCTGCGGTTTATTGGTAACCATTCCACCCCGCAAACCTCGAGATAGAATCCCGCCGGCATATACATCACCGATTTCCGCCTGAGAAAGATACGGCGACCAGTCAAAATAATAATGCCATCGGTAGCGGAGCTGATCTTCGTTAAAACCTGATTGTGAATTTCCGGTACCGCTAACAGTCAGATCTCCTCCGAGAAGCATACTCCCCAGATTGAAACCAAAATAATTTGTACCTTCCCCGACAGGGCTGGCCGACAGGCTCCAGTCAAGTACGCCGCCGGACAACAGAGACCTTTTATAAGGAAGGCGTTTTATATCTTTAAGGGCATCATCTTCCTTTTTGAGCCGTTTATGCTCCAAAGATCTTTTTAGTTTTTGATAGGCGGGAAAATCTTCATTGAGAGGTAATGTTATCTGAAGTTCGGAAAAATTAAAAACAACCGGGATGCCGAAAATAGTTTCATACAGGTCAATCCTGAGATACAGATCAGTTGTTGATAAAACGAATTGATCAGGATGAATTTTATATTTATTGCCGGAGTAATTTGCTTTTAATTTATTCAGATCAATATCATATTTATTTTTCGAAGAGATTATAAAACCTTTGAATCTTTTATTCTTAATATCAGCGTCGATTTTTAAATCCAACTGCTCGAATATTTCTATTACTGGGAGATAGATATTTTCACCGTCGTACTGGACAAAAATATCCTTGTTAATCAGATGTCTGACCCGAAAGTTTACCGGTATTTCCTCGAAAATCTGATCAACAGTAGCGGATAATGAAATATCTGTTGCTGCAAATGACAAAATGAGGATAACAAGCCAGAAAACGGCCATATGTTTGGCAAAACGGATCATAATTTATTACTTATTAATGTGTGCTCAAAAACTTTTACTATTCAACTATAACCGAATAAGATATTTTATTTCCTTTAATCATATCTTCCGGGGGAACATCAATTCTTCCATCCGGCGTTATAAATAATTCTACTTTATACGGAGTTTTATAGGTTTCATCCGGTTTAACAAAATCAAGACATCTTCGCATATCTCTGTAAACAGCGAGGTTGACTCTGTTCTTGCTGATTTCTTTGCCATCGGCGTCAAAAAGCGTCCCCGTTAGAATTCCCATATATGAGACATTGCCTATGTTGTTAAAATCAAGTAAAACCTTAATTAATTCATCACTGCTATTGGCCTTGACATCAACCAGCTCAAGATTTGATACAAGCTCGCCTGTGCGGTATTTTACCATTATGGCCATTTGCATTATCAGGTTTATCTGGGTTGAGATGCCGTCCAGATTTTCGCTTGCCGGAGCGGCCTCTTCAGTCTCCTTGGATGAGACAACAATCCGAGTCCAGTATTCACCATCAGGGAGATCCTTTGGCGGACGAGCAACTAATCTGATAATCTGCGACCCCATAGCGGGAACAATAACTTTTCTTGGAAAAGCCTGAATCCAGTCGGTGGCTGATTTGGGATCAGTAATTAGAGAATCCTGAAGTTCCACCTTAATATTCCCAAGGCTATCGGTAAGGGGAAGTCCGTATGAAAAGCGGATTGAAACTTCGGACGGTTTATCTGAGGGATTCTGGACAATTATACGATCGGTTCTTTTCTGAGCAGAAAGGAAAACTACAGTCGGTGCGACCATAACCGCAGCGCTTGCCTCAAAGATGAAGACAAAAACAGAAGTAATTATAATAATAATGCTTTTCATTGATGTTGTTCCGTTCTTAAATAAATCAGGTATTAATTTTTTCATTTTTCTCTCCGCTTATAAACCTATGGACATTATGTTCCGTCATATGCTACGCTAATAACAATATCCGCACTGTATGATCCGGCTGCCTGCTGCATTGATGGAACAACTTTTCCACCCAAATAAATACTGGTACTGCCATTGGTAGCGCCAATATTTGCACCAGGAAGATTGTACGGATTTTCACCTACCCAGGCTCCGCCGCCGGGTGAATCGGGAGTGCCTGCTAAAGAATCAATTGTGCAGTTATCATTTTCAAATATTATCTGCATCTGATCTCCCGAACTATTATACATATATTGAGGCAGGGTGAACTGAATTGTTATCCCGGCCAGATCTTCACCTGAAACAGAAAATATTGCGGCTGTAGTATCAACCCCGGTGGCAGTTCGATTAACTTTTTTAGGAACCCCCTGCGATACATTACCAAACTTTAATTGAGTATCAGCAGAAACCGAAAGAGGAGTTACAATAGTAGCTGATGCAGAACCAGTCCCGATTCCCTGTCCACTGGCAGAGCCAATTCCGGATAAAAGAATCATATTAACTGTTATAATAAAAAGGATAATTTCTTTTATCAGAACGGGTTTCATTATTAACTCCGAAAATCTTTGCATCTGCTTAGTTTAATCCTATGAATTTCAAAGCTTTTAATAAACAATTATTTTCAGGTCCCATTGTAGCTTACTGTCAAAATAATATCACCGCTGTAACTGCCGGCGGCCTGATAAAGCGATGGAGTCACTTTACCGCCCAGATAGATGCTTGTTCCGGCACTTCCAATTTGAGCCGCACCAGGAAAACTGCGAGGATCACCATCAAGCCATCCTTTGGTGCCGTTCATAGTGGTAGGGCTGTCCGCTCCGGTAGTATCCACTGAGCAATCAGTTGAATTGAATGAAACTGTCATCCGGGAACTTCCATCGGATAAAGATAAATATTCAGGCAATTGAAAGTAGAGTGAAATACCGGCATCAACCTGTCCGGTAACTTTAAAAATACCGGCTGCAGCATCAGTGTTGTCAATTGTTGTTGCTATACCCTGGTAAACATTTCCAAAAGCAATATTACTGCTGGATGCTATGGCAAGAGCGGTAAGCACTGTGGCTGTGGCTGAACCGACAGCCACTTCCTGTGCAAAAGAGTTAGAGACCGCTGTAAACAAAATCAATATTGTCAACAACCCAAATAGAACGATTCCGATTCGCAAATTTAATATTCTTTTCATATTCATTACAAACTTCACTGTTCAAAAATGGAACATCTGTTTTCTTAATTATTTAATCGTCAGGATGTGCAAAAATTTAACAGTAAAACGAATAAAAAAGTCTGTTGATTATCAACGAGTTAGCAGATTTTATGTGAATTAATTTAAAAAAAAGAAATAAAATTGTTTCATTTTGAACAAATGAAAAGTGTTTTTGAATATTTAAGCAGTGAGTATATAAAAAAAGGAGAGTTTTAAAACTCTCCTTATCATGATAATTGATCAATCCTTCGATCAAGTTCCGTTATAGGAAACCGTCAAAATAATATCTCCGCTATAAGTACCTGCTGGTTGAAAAAGTGATGGAGTAACTTTACCACCAAGGAAAACACTTGTGAAAACAATACCTAATCCGCCGATCTGCATTCCAGCCGGGAAATTTCTTGGATCCTGATCAACCCATCCATCGCCGGCAACTACGGTTAACGGCGTTTTGGTGCCACTGGTGTCAATAGCCATATCAGTAGCAGAAAATGCACAAAGCATATTAGCTCCACCAGAGCTGGATAAATATTCAGGTAAAACAAACTGAGCTGTTACACCTGCTTCAGCCTCTCCTGTAATTGTAAAGATAGCCGCAGTTGTATCTGTACCAGTTGCTGTTCTGGCTACTGTTTTAGGAACGCCCTGAAAGACATCACCAAAATCCAGGTTTTCGGTAGCAGCAAGAGTTATGGCTGCCAGTACGACACCATCAGCTGATCCTGTTACTGCCTGCTGGGCATAGATGTTTCCTACTCCAAATAATACGAAGCAAAGTAGGGCGACAACTACTGGGAATTGAATCCGAATTCTACTGAAGTTCATGTCATCCTCCAAAATATGTTTATTAAACTTTTTATTCCAAATAACTAAATGTTTAACTATTGTTCTATGAATTTCTAAATCGCCATAATCAGGTGATTATATTATCATTATTGAGTAAATATTTAACATTTCAGCAGAGGTTGTTTGAAATTTGAACAGGAAAAAAAGAAGGGGATTTTATTTACAACCCAGTATATTGGACAGTTAGTATTATATCTGCAGTGTAAGTCCCTGCAGGTTGTCTGAAACCGGGTACTGCTTTACCACCGATCCAGACCGTAAGTCCACTGGAGCCAAGATCATAAGTGAGAGTCTGCCAGGGGTTTAGATCATCATAAGTGGGACTGGATTGGTTGGGAGTGGAATTGGAATCAACTGCACAACCATCAGTAAAAAAAATAATCTGCATATTGTTACTACCGGAAGATAAATAGGTGGGCAGGCTAAAATCAATGGTAACCTCAGCTCCGGCATCTCCGCCAATACTAAATTCAGCAGCATTTGCAGAGCTTTTATCAATTGTTTTGGGAATCCCGGGAAACATGGTTCCAAAAGTAAGATTATTGTTTACCGTAACACTTTCATCAGCCGCAAAAAGGGGCAACGTTGTTGCTATTATTAAGAAATAAATTATTATTAAAATCCAAAATCGATTCAAAATATAACTCCATACGATCTTTATTATTAATGATGTATGTCTTCCTAAGGCAGTCAATTAAAATTATGGTTATTGATGAGGGAAGAAAACTGTCAATGTGCAGGGTTGATTCTTGTATTGATAATCATTAATAAAATTATCCAATGAAATAAGAGAGACTGTTGAGTCGGATGAGTAGCTCTCGGAAAAATCATTCATACTGATTACAACAGTATGTTTCTCAGGCACCCGAAGAACCATAGGTTTTTTTATTAATTCACTTTGTGATTGATTAAAAATGCCGACTGGATTTGCTACAAAGGCATGAGCAGATATTCTACCTGAGGCTGAGATACATTTATCATCGGCAAGAAGATCCGGTAATGAAAACAATCCTGTTATAAAACAGAATGAAAAAAATAATATCTTTGATAAAACACGCATAACGGTACTCTTGGCAGTAATGTTTGTACTGCTTCATTATACCGCAAAAACCAATTTTGTCAACAGGCGCAACCTGTCTTATTATAAATGTTCTTCAATCAATTTCCTGTCAAAGTAATTGTTATCTCAATATCTCCGGAGTAACTTCCCCCCGGCTGACTGACGGAAGGATCAACCTGTCCCCCAATCCATATTGTCATACTGCCATTTGCAGCATTCAAATTCTCAGTGTTTGTAATTGATGGATTCAGATTTCCCGCCGGGGATGCCTGTCCGCCGCCGGTACCGTCTTCAAATGAAGCATCTGTTACCAGGAAAATAATATCCATTGCAGCTGTAGCAGTTCTTAATGAATCCGGCAAAGTAAAATCTATCTGGACTTCAGCACTGGCTGATCCGGATACTGTCCATTCACCGGCATTGCCAACATCGGTTTTATCTACAGATTTGGGGGTTCCGGGGGTAACGTTGCCAAAATTCAAATCATTTGTTCCGGTTACAGTCAGTGCGGATAAAACTGTAGCTACCGCTTGAATAGTAGCTGACTCCTGTGCCTGAATAACCGGTACTACAAACAATACTATTACAATTAATAGAATTGATGTAATGTTATTTTTCAACATATTTATTCACCTATTTCTCATGGTTTCTTTACATGAAACACTAATAAAGCAACAGCAATGCCGGGCAGCCTTGCTGCTTTAATTGATTATTTATCAATAGTTTAGATGGTTTGGGAGAGGCTGTTTATTTATTGATATTATTGCAACTATAGGGGAAAGCCCATATTGTCAGGAATAAACAAATATTTTTACTATTCAAACTTGAAACAAGCTAAGCTTGTTATATTATATACCTGGATATACAATTGTTTAGGAAAAAATAAATTATGCCAAAAGGTTCGATTTTTCAAATTCCCAATCTTGTAAGCCTGTCCAGGATTTTTCTGACACCCTTTGTTGGTTATTTCCTTTGGAAAGGGGATTTGCAATCGACTCATATTTGTGCCCTGCTTTTGATCCTGGCTGCGTTGACTGATGCTCTCGATGGCTACCTTGCCCGAAAACTAAATCAGACCAGCGAACTTGGCAAAACTCTTGATCCATTAGCAGATAAAATAATGGCAGTAATATTAGTCATTCTGTTGATACTTTTTAGAGAATTCCCAATCTGGCTGGCGTTAATAATTATTGGGCGAGATCTTCTGATTATGTTGGCCGGGTTGATATTATTGAAGGGGGAAAAAATTGTTATCCCGTCAAATTTGACCGGTAAATATGCTTTTGTGGCGATTGCTTTTTTGATTGGTAGTTATGTATATAGTTTTCCTTTTGGAATCTGGTTTACCACTATTATAACCCTGATTTATATTACTTTATCTATGTACTTCTACACCCGTCTATTTTTGTCTGTAAGAAAGGGGCTAAGCCCTCCTGTTTTTAAGGATAAGAAGATCTATGTAATTCTGCGCTGGATCTGGGTTAACAGTTTTCTTTTTATTTATTTTTATAAGTTTTATGAATTTATATTTGTGGGGTAGAACTATAATGCTCCGAGTGGCACACCATTTATGGTGTGAGTAATTTTCTTAGTAGGGAAGAACCCTTTAGTGGTTCTGCCTTTTGTATCTAATCTAACGGTAAGAATATTGAATTTGATTCATGACGAATTAGTTTAATCTCTATAGGTGGTTGTACCATTTTATTCCCTAAGGAATCTTTAGAATAATAAGGTAATGTCATTAGAATTGTATCAACTTCATTTGGGATAACCAGATAAGGCTCAAATGAATATACTTTCCCTTTATAATATTTGTTATAAGAATATTTTTCAAGTGATTTTTTTAGTACAAATTCTTCATCTACAGTATATAATTTTACAAAACATGAGTCTATATTGAACAATGGATCTATTTTGTTCTTATGACTAATTGCTTTGCTGCTATCTAAAGGATTTATTAAAACATAGAAGGTAAATTTTGAAGGTTTATACATATCAACACTATGGCTATTAACAAAAGCCCAGACAAATGTAGAAATTTTAAAACCATTCACAATTTTAGGTGATGATTCTTCAATAAATAATCTGGTGTGATATTTTACACAACCATAGGTAGAAAATAGAGTGAGAATTAAAACCAAAATGAATAATATTATTTTTTTAAAACTCATTATTAAAATTACTCCCATTTATAATCATTTCTCTGGCAGCATCACAGGGATGCTGTTATACAAAACGAAATAAACAAAGCCTGTGGCAGAACTACTAAAGAGTTCTGCCCTACTATTTCTTTGGCGGGTCTGTGGACAGACCCACCCTACTTTTAACTATTGCAAATGTAGGGACAATCCCCTGTGGTTGTCCTTTAATTGGACAGGCACGGGGACCTGTCCCTGCAATTAAAAAATTTCGCCATACTGCTACAACAAACTCACTTCTCAATAAATTCTTTAATCTTAGCTCGTAAAATGTCTTGGTAGGTTCCGTAGCCATCTCCTGATGAAAGTCCTAAATCATTAATAAGTCTGGCTGATTCGGTTGCGAATTGATAGTGTTTGTTTATTGCTGTAACTTCGGACTGGTAAGCATGGTTTATAACATCAAGCAAATCGGCAATTTCAACTCGGTCAGCTTCGTAATCCATTGAAACCATATCCAAAATCTGATAAGCAAGGGATTGGGAATGCTTGAGTCCGGGTAAAATTTGAGCCAGGTTTATAATCCGACTGGTTCGCTGATAGATTTTGCCCATCTGTTCCAGCCCGTAAGCATCCCGTTGAAATTCCAGTTCGCTAATTCTGGCTTTGATTCTGCTTTTTTCATGGGAGCGGCTGGTTCCTACAAAAATTGGGAAGTTTAATAATCCATAAACCGACCAGCTGTTATGCCTCTCCTCAAAGATGCCTTGCCACTCTTTTAGTCTATCATGTAAATTGTAGGATGCTTTCAGATCCAGCGTTGGGAAAAAGCGGGCGTTGGTTTCTGAGAGCATCATATTCTGAATGTCTCTTTTAAGATAAAACGAATTGAAGGCGGGATGACTTTCCTTGCCAAGAGACACAAGGTATCTTTTGAAATTAGAAACATTTTCTTTTGATGATAAAAGCTTGCTGATATAGGCAATATCAATAATAAGAGCGTCATTTGCCATAGTTATAGTATCGATTCCAATCTGATGATCAGCGGGGAAATTTAACAAAACATTCAGCATTACCCGGGCAATATCGGCTTCGGTTTTGGCTGTCATGCTTCGTTGTTTGGTTTGCTGGCGTTCGCTCTGCCATCGAAGAAAATCACTGAGATGTTCATCGTCTTCAAGATAGTAACGGGTTCCTGATATTTCAATATTCCGTTCGGAAATCTGATGATACCTTTCGTGAAGAGTCTGTAATTCTGATGTTCTTAGATAATTCAGATATGCCAGGATAACAGCCAGTTCCAGATCCAGCCGAGCCTGTTTCTGATTGAATTCTACCAGTTGTTTTTTTCTACCTGCAATTTTGATAGCCTTTATCGTCTCCAGAGAAAATATTGTCTGCCGGAGCGAAAGGCTGGCATTGAATTGAGAATTGTCGATCGGTTCATAGGTATTATAGAGAGTGTTATCATCAACATAACCGGCATAGGCATTTATATCTATATCAGGCAGATAGTCAGCCATCGCTGCTTTGGCACTTTGAACAGCCTGTTCCAGGATGTCATAAGTTGATAAATAGTTTGGGTTGGCGTTCATTGCTCTGGCAACAGCACCATTGAGAGTTAAGTGTGAAGCCTCTTCTGATATGGGAGCCGGTAAAAGTTCAATCCCTCTGAGAATATTCAAATTTATGCTCAGATCGCATTTTTGCATCGTCTCTTCGTTGATCGTTACCGATGATCCTCCGACAAAATCTACGGGAAGAATATTTGGTTTAGCACCATCAGCAATTTTAATCGCTTTGATAGCATTGTAGCGAGCTTCCGAGACTACACTATAAGCAGAGTTGGTGGCAAAGGCTCCCAGATCAACCAAATACTTTCCTTCATAGGTAAATACGGGTATTTTAGAATTTTTTATTCGTTCAAGAAAGGCGCTGATTTTAGTGGCATCCATAGCCCAGAGGGGACCGATATAAACGGCATCAATATCTTTTTCCATCTTATTCCAGGCATTGAAGTAGGCGAAGGTTCCGTAATTGTCAAAACCTTCTGAATAAATAATTTCTATCTCCAGATTTTGTCCTGCTTCATTAATCTTTTCCTGAACAGCGTCGCGTTCCGCATCATTGCTTGGGAAAAATATTACTCCCATCTTTTTAATGGGAAACAGACTGCTCAATATAATTATGTCATTTTCAATTTTATTTGGTTTTACATGAACGGTAAGATTCTCATGAATGGGGTAGCCGTTTGGTCCCAGAAACCCGAGGGCTTTGGGATCAAGTTGGCGCATAGCCAGAATGTTCCCTTTGTAACCGGCTTCGAGAAGATCTTCTACAACCCAGGGACCGACAGTGACCATAAGATCAATATCTTTGGTTGCGGTCAATGTTTTTGCTAATATTTTGCAACTGTCTCTTTTCCAATCGCCGTCACCATAGCCGTAGGGAACAAATATAAATTCTTTATCATCAGGAGACATTGCTTTCAACTGCCGCTGAAATTCATCTCTTAGAATTGAGTGACCCGTAAAAAGTCCGGTTTCAAAATATCCGCATTTGATTGTTGTTACAGAATCGTCTTTGGCGTAGTTGTTGGAATTAAATATCAGTAAAGAAATCACGGTTACAATAAAACATTTTAGAAAGCGCATTTATATAAAATCTCCCATAACCAAAAATTATAATTCAGTTATGGGAAAGTAAGTAAAAGACAATTGATATTAAAGCTATTTTTATTAAGATATTTTAACAGGGTGGCGGGGGCGGACCTCCTTTAAAAATATAATCTACGAGATAAACAATATCATTTACCAATATTATGCCATCAAGAGGTACTGCACAATCCCCTTCATCCAAGCAATCAGGTGCAATACCACCCTTAAAGAGATAGTCAACCAACCAGACAATATCATTAACTAAAACATCACCATCTTTTGGTATGGCTACATCACCACGGAGTACACAGCAACCGCAAACAGGGGGAATAGTTACCAGACCTCCCGGCATTAATTTTTCGCAGAAAGACTCTCTGCTTTTTTCAATTATAGTTCCCAAATCACTAATATCACTACCTATGGGGGTAGTAAATGTTGTAAACCAGACATTCAGAGTTTCACCTACTAGCAGATCATATTCATCAACAAACGTCATTGTAGAGTGAAGATCAGCATATGTTGATTCGGGCACACCTGAACTGTATGTTGAGAAGCCGAAATTGTTGGTCATCAATGAACAGAGTTCAGTGATATCAAAACCATTATCGTTACTGAAAACATAGGTCGGGTTATCAACTGTGTAAGCATTATGAAAAGGTCGGCCTTCGTTGTCTGTGACCAGAGTATTAGATGATCCATCCCATTTGTACATGCTAAGAAAAGCCATCCCTCCATAGCGAGTATCATTAGTTAGAGGATAGCATGGTTCATTATATGAAGTTGTATCATCGTAGTCTGCACCAAATTGCCAGATAGCCATCAAATCTTCGTAAGCGGAGAAGCCGGTGCCATTACGGAAACCTGAATCAGACGGAATATCCCAGTCAATGACTTCACCTATTATTAAATTATTATGATCAGCCAAATCATTGGACCAAACCCGCAAATGTTGGATAATATAGTTGCAGGAATCAGGATCCTGAGGGGCATAATATGTTTTTTCCATTGTAATTGAAGAATCCAAAAGCCCAAAAGTCGTTTTAGCAATCTCAAAGTTATTTTCAGTATATTTATCAACTTGATCAATTGAGTAAAAACCAATTGAATCAGCCCAATAGGTTCCAAAAACAGACCAGTGCATATTGGTATCTGAGCCATCAACCCAGCCTAACACAGGTGAGGCATCATAAATGTAAACATCAGCTAATGTATCGCAATCACCATGATTGACATAGTCCATATTTACCTTGCCATCTCCCTGGTTGCCATAACTTCCATTATTCCGGCAAATCAGTGAAAGGCACGATGTATTTATTGTGTCAATATCATAAACCGGGGGAATACCCAGAACCATTGCATCTACATGAATAGTATCAGGTGATGTGGGGAAATCGCTTACTAAAATAATACGACCAATTAACCTGTCATTTTCAAAGGGATTGCAAACGATGTTATCCTTATTGACTGTTATAGTGAATTCTTGCGTGTTATTCAAACCGAATGGAATTGTTCCTGAACTGGGTGGAGTTTGATATAACCATCCCGTAGGGCCATTATCTTCTTCAATTGTAAAAGAATAGTAAAGATCGGTATTGCCATTATTTTCCAAATTATAAACAACAGAATATTCCTCACACTGGGGCGTATTGGTTGGCCAGGTAAGTGATGGAAGAGGATAGGGAGGTATGCCCCAAACTTCATCCACACACGCCATGCGGAACCAGCGCACATCAGCCTGCTGCCAGAAACCACTATTCCGTACAATTGCTCCGGCACTATAATCAAGTATGTATTGTACATCCAAATAATAACCCGGATCGAATCCACCATCCGGAATTACAGTAGCAATATTCTGATCAGAGGGGTCGCCAATATTAGTACCGTATCGTGACATTGATGCCCAGTGTTCGCTCTCACATGGTCCACCTGAACCACCAACTGAATCACAACCGGGAGTACGGGTATTGGTAATATTACGGGCGAGATCCCAGGTTAAACCACCATCTCCGGAAACAGTCAGGTATAATTCTCCATTAGCCCCTCCTGAAGAACCCGGGCTGGATTCATCTGAACAATCATTTTCCACACCATTGGGAATGTCATTAAACTGTGTGAATAATACGTATAGTTTTCCCCTGCATTCGGAGATAGACATTTTTGCAGCATTGAGATTCCAATCTCCTCCATTACACTGAGTCTGATCCCAGTCGGCATTGTGGACTGTACGAACATATGGTTGGTTTTCTGACCAGTGGAAAACGCGACCAGCATAGAAACCGGCATCATTTTCTGAGTATGCCGTAGTCGGCCAGCGACTGCCACCCCAGACGATATGAAGATTCCCGGCTTGATCAATAAGAGCACTCATATCGGTATATGGACGATATTCATCTACTTCAAGCTCGCCATCAGCATAGTTAGTTACGTTAACTGCGGGAGCAAAGCTGGCACCATTATTAGAGCTGATTGCATACCAGACATCATTATCCCACTGTCTAAAACGGCTATAGGAACCACCACAGTCGATTTCATCACCTGATGGTCCCGGTACACCAGTTTCGCAGGGAAGATTAGCAGTCCAGACAAGAGCTACTTTACCACCAGCTTCGTCAGCAGCAATATCCTGTGAGATGTCATAAATTGTATCAACAATAAAAGGGGGATCGTCCCAAACAGCAGCCGGGTTATCTTCGGCACCGGTACGGCGGAAATAATAAATTGCCTGAGGATCACCGGCATCCGGATTAGAGACCTGAGCAAAAATATGCAGGAAAGTATCGGTTGCAGTCTCAATAAAACGTGCTTTTGGCCAGATAGCAGACTGATATTCGGGACCACCGTAATCCTGAAGTTCTGGAGGTACTAGAATGTCGTATCCCCAGAAAGCATTCAACGGTGCAACATCAAAATAGTAATGAGGGCTATATTCTCCACCAAGTTCTCTATCATGTCCTCCCACAACTGCACGGTTATCATTTGTTACAGAGATACTGACATAGCCGCCATAACCACTATCATCTTGAATAATATCCGAACCACCCCATTCCTGATTAGTCAGATCATAACTATTATATTTATAAGCTCGATTAACCCAGGCTCTGCCCGGCATATACATCCAACTCATATGAACAGCAGCCAGTGAATCGGAATCATGAAATTCAATCATCCGTCCCATTGTTCCGTTATGCTGAGATTCATACCATGTGTACCCTATAACTACACCCGGAGAGTTGCTTGAAGTGGCCATTCCCAATGGTGTTTTGGTTTTCTCCGATAATTGTTCTGAATTATCAAACTGATCATTGTCAGCAACAGGTTGTATCAATTTACTTTTGGCGGCTGGGCTGGTTTTATTAATATTAACCGGTTCTTTGGCTGAGAAGAGAGATGGGGTTATAAATACTGTTATAATAAATACAATTATCAGTGTTATGCTAAAGCTTTTCATCTCATCCTCCTCAAAATAAAATGTTCACTTATAGATAGATTTCGCATTTTCTGCGATATTTATGTTAGCCATGTTGTCAGACCAAGGTAGGGCGGTTAGCTTATTTTAATATAGATAATTTTATTGATTTTGTAAACCTAAATTATGTGTTTACTATTATAATATTTATTGTTAAAGTTGACTATGCTTATACATGTTGTCCAAAAAGATATAAACAATCTCAACCTCGAAAGTTTTATTGAGTCTTCATTTAATGAAAAAGCGGACATAGTCTGTTTTGGAGAACTTTGTACATCGGGCTGTCTCTACAAAAAACAACCTGTGGAAAAACTTGATTCA
>DAOWMZ010000214.1 GCA_030642845.1 Candidatus Zixiibacteriota bacterium | reverse complement strand
TTTACCACTTGAATTGATGGCTGACAAACGGGCTCAAAATCTTGTTGATGCAATAAACAGATCCAAACAGACAGATTTGCCTCGGGCAATTTTTGCTTTTGGTATAATTGGAGTGGGTGAAGCTGCTGGGAAATTATTAGCTGGCAATTTTTGCTCTTTAAGTAAATTGGAAAATGCGACAGAAGAAGAACTGGAAAATATTGATGGTATCGGACCAATAATTGCCAAAAACATTATTGATTTCTTCAACAATGAAGGAAATATCAGAATGTTAACTAAAATGAGGAATGGGGGAGTGCAGTTTCCTGATTATGAGACAGAAAAATCATCGGGAGATTTGACCGGTAAGACTTTTGTAATAACCGGGACTCTATCGCAACCACGAGGATATTTTAAGAAACTGATTGAGCAGAATGGGGGAAAAGTGGTCGGATCAGTATCCAAAAAGACTAATTATCTTCTCTGTGGTGAAGATGCCGGATCAAAGCTTGATAAAGCAAGATCATTGGGGGTGGAAATTATCAATGAAACCAAATTCAATGTTTTATTGACATAATCACAAATGAACTTTCAATATTTCAGAAAATTCCTGTTTGCGGCAATGTTTTATCTTTTGCTGGCAGCTGTATCAAGCCTGCTTAATAAATTCAACCTGCTGGTTGCAGATAAATTTGTACAGCTTCATTCTCAGTTTTTAGGATTTATTGCAATGCTTATTTATGGACTGGGTTATTATCTCATCCCCAAATTAGGAAAAAATCAGCTTCGATTTCCTAAGTTTGTACCTATACATTATTGGCTTGGGAATCTTTCTTTAATAGCTATGATTATCTGCCATAGTCTGATATTATTTAATTCAGATATTTGGTTTCAGTATATATTATATATTTCTATAGCAATACAGATCGCCCTGCTTTTTGGTTTTATAATAAATCTCTGGATGACTTTGTCATCATCTCATAAATAAAAAACTGCGAGGAAAAAATACTCCGCAGTTTTATGCGTAGGCAGGAATCCTTTCCTGCCCATTTATTATTCTGTGTATAACCGTCAGGAAGGGATTCCTGACCGCGCAAGAAAAGCGACTGTACTACTTATTGTAGTTTCTTCTCAAGACTTTTTACAAGCTTGGTCAGCTTATCAACTTTACTTTCCAGCTTTTTAATATCAGCCTGTTTGACCAGTTTGTACTGCTTTACTTCTTTGGCGAATTTTGTGATTTCTTTTTGAGCCTTGGTTACTTCAGCAGAAACTTTAGTGCGAATATTAGCTGTAGATTTCTCGGCCTTTTCCAAAAGTTCCAGAACTGCAGTTTTGCGGTCAGATTCCTTCAGATCCCCTTTTTTAATCAGATCATCAATGATCTTTTCGGCTTTGGCTATAGTCACCTGGAAGGCGCCGATTGAAGCCAATACGGTATTTTTTAGAATAGACATTGAGTGGTTACCTCCTAATTCAATTATATATGTTAAAAAATCTTTTGATTCGTTTTTATTTCCCCAACTTTCGGTCTCAGTCAATAGGATCCGTCCTAATATAACATTTGTAATATCATTACCGTTTGAACTGTCAATTATTCGAATTTCGATCCCTCTTTTTATCATGCCGGCGACATCGCTCTGTTTTATAGTGCTGCTTGTCTGAGTGTCGTACAGGCGACGGTTGCTGTATCTTTTAATAATTCTCATAACTCTATATATATTATAGTGCACTGCACTAAAAATGTCAATAAAAAAAGGCCATCATTTTATTGATGACCTGTGGACATAAGAACGATATTTACAATTTCAAGTAATCTTTCGCAGGAGAACGGCTTTTTGATGAACATATCTCCACCAGCTTTAAAAGACCGTCCCATATCATCATTGCGATCTTTACCGGTCAGAAAAATAACCGGAGTTGTTGTAAGAGTAGGATCTTTTTTGAGAGCTTCACAGATATCATAACCGTCAACGTTGGGCATCATAATATCAAGTAAAATAATATTAGGTTTGAAATTTTTGGCGATTTCCACTGCATTTTGAGGTATATTTTCAACCATTACATGATAACCGGCCTCGGATAAGAAAGAATCGACTATCTCTGTGATTTCGGGTTCATCATCGATAACCAAAACTTTTGCTGCTGCAATATTAATCTTATATGACATAGGTTAGTAAACCTCTAAATAATAGTTTTCTGTCACTGCTATTTCTTAATAGTATTTTCGGTATAATTGAGTAAAACTTAACAGGTTATCATATACAAAGCCAAATATGGAAGCTTTTCTTATGACCTTATAAACTATTGTTAGTCAATTCGTTTGGGTTTGAGGTGGGATTAATAGCGAAAGGACATCTTTTCGGTTTTAATTGTATAATAACAAAAATGACGAAAATGATGTTTTAAATTGATAGGCAGAGAAGATTAGATTAATATAGCATATGTTACAAAAAGATGAGGACAGAAAGTATGTTGCCCGTAACCGCAAGGCGCACTTTAACTATGACATCAAAAGTCGTATAGAAGCCGGTATCGAGTTGATGGGGAGCGAAGTGAAATCACTTCGGGCGGGAAAAGTGAATCTATCGGATTCCTATGCTTTGATTGAAAATAATGAAATATATCTGAAAAAACTCCATATTTCTCCATATAAACAGGCACAGGATTCTATCGATCCGTTAAGAACAAGGCGGCTTCTCCTACATAAGAGAGAGATCAGGAAGCTATTCATTCAGACTGAACAAAAAGGGGCAACATTGATTCCTCTGTCAATTTATTTTAAAAATAACCTGGTTAAAATTGAGTTGGCGATTGCAGTGGGGCGTAAAAAGTATGATAAGCGGCAGGCAATTGAAAAAGCTGATGCCGATAGGAAAATCAGAAGAACAACTCGCAGAAATTATTAAATGCTGAACAGAAAAATTCTAATATATATATTTTCACTCTTTGTTTTGTTTGCTGTTTCGACTACAGCCAAAACCATCAATGTCTCAGTGTCAGGGGGGACAGAAAAAATTAATTATTACGAGAAAGATGATATTGTTTATTTTTCTTTTTCTCAGTTTGTAGAATTAGTTGGTGGTTTGCTTGACTGGGAAATTATTGGACATAAGATTTCTTATAAAAAAGATACAACCAATTTGGGATTTCTTATTGGCTCATCTTATTTTGAGTATTACGACAATATTTATAATTTAACCTATCCTGCTGAAATGAAAGACGGGCAGTTGTATTTACCTATAGAAACCGCCGTTCCTTTCCTTGATAGAATCTTTCCTCAAAAGATAACATGGAATAAGAAATCAAAAAAACTCAGAATAGATTCAGAATATTTTAACATCAATGATCTCAGCATTTCTTCAAAAGCCAACGGAATCCTCATCGAATTATTTTTATCAACCGCACTTGCGTATGATGTTTTTGTTACTGAGGGCAACTGGATCAATATTTCTGTAAGGGACGGCAAGCTTAATCGTACCCAGATATTATCCCGGCGGGATAGAAGATACATGTATGATCTCAAAGCGCATCAGATTGCCGGAGCGGCGCAGGTTTCAATACGTTTAAAAACAACAGTTGAGAACTGGCATCATAAAATCCAATACGATCCCACCCGTATTCAGATATCAATCGAAGATGCCGGTTTTGAAATTGAACCATCAGATACGCCCGGAAGTATAGGTCCTGATGACCGAATTGATGTAATAGTAATTGACCCGGGGCACGGCGGTAAACAGTATGGTGCTGTCGGCAGAGGTGGAACCAGAGAAAAGGATGTCGCCCTTAGTATCAGTAAGAGATTGGCTAAACTTATCAGAAAAGACAAGCAGTTTAAAGTAATTATGACCCGTGACCGGAACGAAACAGTTACTCTTGAAGAAAGAGCAAAAATAGCCAATGAAGCCGGTGCGGATCTTTTTATCTCTATCCATGCCAACTCAAATGTTAAACGTCATGTAAGAGGTTGGAATGTCTTTTACCTGGCACCGGCCAGAAATGATTCAGCTCGAGCGGTGGCTCAATTTGAAAACAGTTCCTTTTTGAGGGATCAGGAATCATCTGGAAAAAACGAAAATAATGATCCTGATGATCTCTATAATGATCCGGTTTTATCAATTCTCAATGATATGATTATGACTGAATTCCAGGCAGAATCACAAGATTTTGCCAAAATGGTTGATAAGGAATTCAGGCGGTCTCTTAAGATTCCGGCTCGAGGAGTGGATATGGCCGGATTTTTTGTACTTAATAAAGTTTTCACTCCCTCAGTATTGATTGAATGTGCTTTTATATCAAACAAGACTGAAGAGAAGCTGTTAAAAAGCAAGAGTTTTCAACAAGATGTCGCAAAATCTATTTATAAAGCTATTATGCGTTTTAAAGATAAATATGAACAATAAATATTTTTTCAATACAACATTATTTTTGGTGATTATAAACATAACCTTTTGTAAATTTCAATTATGACAATGAATTCCCCTATAGGATTGTTTGACTCAGGTGTCGGCGGCTTGACTGTTTTTCGGGAAATAGCCCGTCTTCTCCCGAGTGAAGATGTAGTTTATTTTGGCGATGTCGGTCGTT
>DAOWMZ010000095.1 GCA_030642845.1 Candidatus Zixiibacteriota bacterium | reverse complement strand
TTAGGAGATGTACCTTACTTAGGTAGTTACATCATTAATTGTATTAGTCAGAGTTCCATCTTCATTAATTGTCCATGTATCAATTGTAGCATCATCATCCAGATTTGCTACTGCAGTAGCTGTAAATCCGGTACCGGCTACAGCAACACTATAGGCGTATTCAGCTCCTATAGGAACATCTACCCCAATAAGAACCAGTCCGGGATGATCAGCACAGGCTATATAGCCAACTGCTGGATTTTCTTGACGGACGGTACGTTCCATAGTATAGATCTGCTTCAGAATACCTTTGGCTTCTGATTGTCTTGACTTAACTGTTGCCTGCATAAATCTTGGAATGGCCAGAGCAGCCAGGATACCGATAATTACGACCACGATCATCAACTCGATCAGTGTGAAACCTTTACGGCTGTGAAATTTTGAAAACATTCGAACCTCCTACAGGTTAGTGCCTACTTTTAACTTGGCTTTCATTATTATCTTCGGTAAATGTTATCGCAATATATATACCTGAACCCTGTCTTTTTTTGAACACCTTGATTTTTCTTTGAAACTCCTTATGAAATATATGATAAATTATTTTTGCTCATTTTTTTGTCTATATATTGATCATCTTGTTTGTGATTTGAGAATTTTATCTTAAGGCAATCTGCCAGAGATATTGCAAAATGCAATGACTTTGTAGGGTCAGGTCCCTGCGCCTGTCCGGTCAAAGGACAACCACAGTGGGTTGTCCCTACATAGGCACATAAGGACAGGTAATGACCTGTCCTTACAATTAAATGGATTCCCGATCAAGTCGGGAATGACAAGACAACCGTAAACAAAAAAACCGGATGACAATCCTGAGACTATCACCCGGCTTATAAATAATTTTATTTATGTCTATGAAGTTACATCATTTATTGTATTGGTAATAGTTCCTTCTTCGGTAATAGTCCAGGTATCAACAGTAGCATCATCATCAAGATTTGCTGTTGCTGTCACAGTAAAAGTTCCAGCACCAACAACGATATTAAAAGAGTAAAGAGCTTGTGGTTGTATCTCTATCCATATTTCTCTAAAAGCAAGAGGAGCAGCAGCACTGGCATCTCCGGCAGGAGTATAATAGATATGTCCTGCTGACTGTTGACGAAAAGTACGTTCATTGACATAGATTTGCTTTAATATTGCTTTGGCTTCTGATTGTTTGGTTTTAGTTGTAGCCATCATAAAACGGGGAATAGCTAAGGCAGCTAAAATCCCTATAATAACAACAACTATCATCAATTCTATCAGCGTAAAACCTTTTGATTCTCTGTATCTTTCTCTCATAACAACCTCTCTATCAATTGGTCGATTCTTCAGGATTATTATGCAACTACTGTTCCATAGGCCTGTTCAAAATTTGACAATTCTTTATAGTCTAATTTTTCTTCTTCTTATTTTTATTTTGATCTGGAAAATCTTTAAGTTCATATCGATCAATTTTTCTGTATAAAGTCGATGGATCTATCCCGAGAATTTTTGCTGCTTCAGATTTCTTACCTCCGGTATTGCTCATAACAAAGTGGATATAAGCTTTTTCAATTGATTCCAGGGTGGGATTATCCGGTTGGGAGTCATTTACAACTCCAGTCTGTACCGGTTTATTGAGCCGTTCCGGGAAATCATTTATATCAAGAATATCTTCCTGACAAAGAAGAACCGCTCTTTCAATAGTATTTTCAAGCTCACGAACATTACCCGACCAATTATAATTTATCAAAAGATCTTTGGCTTCAGGCTCTATTGTCTTGATATTACAATTTAGTTTCTCACAGAATTTTCTAATAAAGTAATTAACCAGCAGGTCAATATCCTCACGCCTGTCTCTTAACGGTGGAATACTTATCGGAATTACATTCAGGCGATAAAACAGGTCAGCCCGAAATCTTCCCTCCTTGACATCATTCTCAAGATTGGCATTAGTCGCTGCAATAAGGCGAACATCAACATCAATCTCTTCTGTTCCACCAACCGGAGTAATTTTTTTATCTTCAAGAACTCTCAACAGCTTAACCTGAATAGCAAGAGATGTATTCCCAATTTCATCAAGGAAAAAGGTTCCCTCATCGGCAACTTTAAAGAGGCCGTCTTTATCCTTAACGGCTCCGGTAAAAGATCCTTTTTTATGTCCGAACAATTCCGATTCCAGCAGGTTTTCGGGAAGGGCAGCACAGTTGATTGTAACAAACCGGCCATTACTTCTCGGTGAATGGTGATGAATAGCTTTGGCTATCAAATCTTTACCAGTACCGGATTCACCAAAAATAAGCACCGTTGAATCCGAAGCAGCTACGCGAAGTGCCAACTTTTTCAGATTAACCACTTTTTGGGAAGTACCTATGAAATTATCAAAAGAATTATCACCCTGAAGCTGTTTTTTTAATGTCTTATTTTCTTTGACAAGTGTTTTATGGCTTAAACTTTTTTCAATTGCAATTTTTATTTCATCGACCTTAAACGGCTTGGTAATATAATCAACTGCCCCCTGTTTCATGGCTTCGATGGCTGTATCCACTGAGGCATAAGCGGTCATTACTATAAAATCCTGATCCTTTTTAAATTTTTTTACTTCCTTGAGAACTTCAATCCCGGTCATCTTAGGCATATGCAGATCGGCAATAACCAAATCATAATTTCTATTCTTTAAAAGAGAGATTGCATCACGACCGGATATAACGGTTTCTACTTTATAGCCTTCTTTAGTAAGCATGATATCCATAAAATTGCACATGGAATCTTCATCATCAATAACTAAGATATTAGTAGGCATATTCTCTTTCAATTTTTTGCATTCTGCAATGAAAGTCTATCACATGTTTTTTCGGTATTATAAGAAAGCAATATAGTACTCTAAGGATTATGATCATTGATTATACAGGTAACTGATAATAATTTTTAAATCGATTATAATATGTTTCAGAATGTTAATTTTTGTAGAGAATAGTTAAAAATAGTATTGGAAATAACCTATAATTTTTGTTAATAAAGAATGACATATTATTAATTATTTATAATAATCAATCGTAAGGATTATATGGACAAACTGAATCATCGGGAAAGAATAGAAATGATCATAGCCGGTGAAAAGCCGGATCGGTTTGCCGGATCTATCTGGCGGCATTTTTTCCATATGGAGAATAATGCATTGGGAACCGCTGAAGCTATGATTGGGTTCCAGAAAAAGTTTGATTGGGATTTTATCAAAGTAAACCCGCGAGCTGATTATCATGTCGAGGATTGGGGACTGAAGCAGAAATGGTCCACTAATGAATTTAAGAAACATGAAAAACTGGTTTTCCCTATTACTCAATTAAAAGATTGGGAGAAAATAAATGTTCTGCCATATACCGCCAAAGCTTTAGCCGAACATTTAAAAGTTGTCTCCCTGATAAGAAAAGGAATCGGGAAAGATGTACCAATTTTAATGACCATTTTTACTCCCCTTGCAATTGCCGGCAGGATGGTTCCGGATCGGAAAATATTAATTGAGCATCTTAGAGAACAACCGGATCTTATACACTCTGTCTTGAACAATATCGCCGAAACATTCTCTCAATATGCCACTGAACTTCGCAACGCTGGAGCTGATGGGCTCTTTTTTGCAACTACCCAGTGGGCTTCCGAAGATATGCTTACCTGGGAAGAGTATGAAGAATTTGGTGTCCCCTATGATTTAAAAGTTATTGAGGCTTCCTGTGAAGGGGCTATCAATTTATTCCATGTGTGTGCTTCGAATACTTATCTGAGAAAATTGGCTGAGATTGATTATAAATGCCAACTTTATAATTGGGACAGCGATGACCCTACCAATATTCCGTTGGATAAATCGTATGACCTTCTTAAAGGGAAAACACTTGTTGGAGGAGTTGATATGAACGGGTGGCTGCTTCATGGAAATCCCATTGAAATAAAAATTCAGATCGACAAAATTAAAGCTAACCATGATCCTTGCAGAGTAATAATCGGACCCGGCTGCGCAGTTCCACCGGAGATTCCAATGATAAATCTTCAGGCTTTACGAGATAATTTGTAATGAGTAATAAGCATACTGAGTTAGTTAGACAAGTTAAAACTGCTATTGAAAAACTAACTACAAAAGATGAAATCCTTCAAAAATCTGTAGAATTAATCGATAACTTTTCTCCCGATTTTAACTGGACCGGATTTTACATCCTGAAAAATAATATCCTGGAAGTTGGTCCATATATTGGCCCTGAAACTTCTCATACAAAGATCGAACTCAACAACGGGATTTGCGGAGCGGCAGCATCGCAGAAAAAGAGTATTATTGTCGATGATGTCAATGAAGACCCCAGGTTTTTAGCATGTTCCATTACTACCAGATCGGAAATAGTAATCCCTTTAATGGATGGAGAAATATGCCTTGGTGAAATTGATATTGACTCTAATAGACCAAACAATTTTACCAATGATGACCGCCTGATGCTTGAAGGAATTGCCAGCCATATAGTTGAACGACTCAGGAAGTTATAGAAAACAAATTTCTAAATATTAATTCAGATCATTCTTTTCCAATGATTAATTAACTTGAAATTCATCCTAAGTTAATTTATCTCCTGCTTTGTCGATATTTATTAATAAGAAAATATATTTAAATCTTAATAGGAGAAAATCCAATGTGTAAATTATACAATAACCAAAAAGGGTTCACATTAATTGAACTCGTTATCGTTATTGTTATAATAGGAATTTTATCTGCAGTGGGTATTCCAAAATTTCTGGATCTAAGAGATGAAGCGGAACAAGCCTCCGTTAATCAAATGATAGGTTCTTTGGAATCAGCATTAACGATATATTCATCCAAACAATTTTTGAATGGTGATGTTATTGCAGTTGTAAATCCGTTTGATCAGTTATCAAATATTCCCAGTAACTACAACGGCGCCAATGATCCGGTCAATCCAACCAATACTCCAGCAGGTACCTGGTCCTGGCGCACCAGTGGCAACTGGATTATGTATCACCCGAAAAAACCGATTACCGGTGGTTGGTCATATGGCGGTGTTCGCTTTATTATTTATCAGGTACAAACAGTTGTAGATGGATCGGACACTGTCGGAATACGCCTAACCACAACTCCCACCTATGAATATAGCTGGAACTAATTAATGTCATATTACTGCTAAGATAATAACCCGATTGGAAACAATCGGGTTTTTTTATTGGATTAAATTACTCTCTAATCGAATTTTTAACTTTCAATAATAATATCAAATTAATAATATAACTAATATTACAGGAGGTTATATGTTCAGTGCCTGGCAGACGCCCTCGTCTGCCGGTCATAGGGGCACACTAGAGCGTGTGCCGCCCACAAAGTTATTTATCCTTCAGGAGGATTTATGTTTATTGGATTTTTGATAATAATAATCGGCGTTTTAATGTTGTGCGATCATCTTGGCATTCTTCCCGGCGATGTCTGGGATTATTTTGTTCCGATGGCTTTGATTGCCCTTGGTATATCCATGATATTCAAAGACAAACATGAAAAACACATCAAATAAAAAACAACCCTTTTATTTTGATCCTTTCAGTAAAGGACTTTCAGTCTTTTTGGGACCAACTGAAACAGAGCTGATGGAATTAGCTTGGAAGAAAAAAGAGTTAACTGTAAAGAAGACACTTTTCTTTCTTGGGAATAAATCAGATCGGGCATATACAACAGTGATGACTGTATTGAGCCGTCTGGAAAAAAAAGGATTCCTTTTTAAGGAAAAAGTTGGACGAAGTTTTGTCTATAAACCTGTTAATGATCGTAAAACATTTCTCAAAGAACGTGTTGCTACTATTAAGAAGTGTATTAAAGAATTTTAATATCTATGTGCTTGGCAGACGCCAACGAAAAATAGTAGTAACAGATCGCGACCTGTCCTTACAAAGAGAATAAATATCTATAATTATAATATATTTCTGTTAAGAATGGCTTCGCCATTGTTCGAGTTCAACGAGTACACCGTTCGAACTGGTTGGGTGAATAAAAGCAACTTTGTTGCCTTCCGCTCCGATACGTGGAGTTTTATCGATTAATTTGGCACCGCTCTTTTTCAGTTCTTCTAATTTTTTCTCAATATCATCTACATAAATACAGATATGATGAAGCCCTTCTCCCCTTTTATCCAGAAATTTTGCTATCGGGCTTTCCGATGAAGTCGGAGCTAATAGTTCAATCCTGCTTCCGGAGTTATTTTCATCACCGGGAGAAAACATTGCCACTTTTACTTTTTGATCGGGAACTTCGGTAATAAATGGTTTTTGATTCCCTGTAAGAAGAGCATACCTGGTAATACCATCCTCAAGATTACGAACAGCAATTCCTATATGCGAAATCATTTCATTTTTCATTTTAGATTATTGATTTTCTTCTTCGGCCGCTTTTATGGCTTTTTCGATTTTATAGTCATATTCCAATTGATGCTGAATCCTTGTGACAGTCGGCTTTACCCATCGGTCATGACTTTTGTATAGCCTGAACATATCTTTTACTGTCGAATGTCCACCAGCACTACTTTTAAAAACATATTCAATATTTACATCAGCCGAGTCATCATCATAAAATATAAAATCAAAAACATTGAGATGATGTATACTATCCATTTGTGCATATATAATCTCACCCCGTTTGATATATTCATCATAGCTATTTTCATCAGTGTAATAACTAAATTCTAATTCATACAACCCTGATTTGTCATCATACCTCAAACGCTGAAGAGCCTCATTCAGTTGATTGGCTATCTTTTGTTCTTCAGGATTTAAATGACTGTAATGGTTAGTATCAAGATCAGATGAATCATCTACTATTTCTGTTTTATCTGATGAACAACTTACAAGAGAAAGAAATATAAAT
>DAOWMZ010000226.1 GCA_030642845.1 Candidatus Zixiibacteriota bacterium | reverse complement strand
TGTCTCCGGCATAGTGAAAATGCATTTATAGCCTTTGGCGGCGGCTACCATTGCCAGAGCAATTCCGGTATTGCCTGAAGTAGGTTCAACAATAATTGTTCCTTCTTTGAGGTCGCCCGATTTTTCAGCCGCTTCAATCATTGCGATGCCGATTCGGTCTTTAACCGAACTGCCCGGGTTGAAACTTTCCATCTTGGCATAAACAGTTGCGTCTGTATCGGTAGTAAGCCGATTCAAGCGTATTAGTGGTGTTCGGCCGATTGCTTCGGCTATATTGTTAAATCTCATTAGTGGACTCCTATCTTTCTATTATCGATCAAATGCTGTTTTTTCATTAGTAAGTTATAATATACATTACGGATATAAATTCTAAACAAGATAAAATGAATATTGTTTCAATTATTTATCTGTTGGAACCAAAAGGACAAAGCTTTATCAGGAAGCAATTGGGGCAATCCGGTTTGCGGGCTTTACACGGATTTCGCCCATGAAAAATCATAAGATGAGAATATTTAATCCAATCCTTTTCAGGGATTAATTTCATTAGCTCTTTTTCTACTTTGATTGGTTCTTTTTCGGTTGTAAAACCCAAAAGTCGGCTTATACGACCAACATGGGTATCTACCACGATCCCTTCGGCCAAACCAAATCCTTCCCCCAATACAACCGAACCGGATTTTCGTCCCAGGCCGGTTAACGAGGTTAGTTCATCTAAAGTTTTAGGGATTTTCCCTCTATGTTTTTCCACTAATTGCCTAGCAGAAGCTATTATAGATTTTGCTTTGTTATTATAAAAGCCGATAGAATAAATATCATTTTTTAGTTCTTTAATGTCAGAATTAGCAAAGGCTTTAACCGAGGTATATTTTTTAAAAAGAGTAGGAGTTACAGCATTAACTCGTTCATCGGTGCATTGCGCCGAAAGAATAGTTGCAACCATTAATTGATGAATCGTTTTGTAATCCAGAGAGCATCGAGCATTGGGGTAATGCTTTTTCAACAGGCGGATACATTTTTTTGCTCTAGATTGTTTATCTATATGTTTTTCTTTGGGTATCATCATTCACATGCTAATATTACTACCCGATCAATATCGTTGAGGTCTTTTATCTGCACTATCGATTTATACCGGGGATCTTTTTCGGTAAGTTTGCTGACTCTTTCCGCTTGGTTATATCCGATTTCAAACATCAACTGTCCCCCTTTGCCAAGAAAATTCGGAGCCTCTTTTACAAGCGTTTCAATTGCTCCGAGTCCGTCATCCTTAGCCACTAAAGAGATTTTAGGATCAGCTAAAACTTCGGGGGAAAGTGTTTTGTATTCTTCATTCGATATATAGGGAGGATTGGAAAGGATTAGATCAAATTTTTCATCCGGTTTTAATGCCGAGAAAAAATCTGATTGGCGGAATTCAATTTTATCTTTTCCGCCAAGTTTCTCAGCATTTTTTTTAGCTACTTCAATTGCATCCTCTGAAATATCCAAACTGGTAATCGAACAATCCGATAATTCATTAGCCAGTGTTATCGAAATAACCCCGGAGCCGACACCAACATCCAATATGCGAGGTAATGCCAAATTTTTGCAGCGGATAAATCCCATTGCCGATTCACATAAAATCTCTGTTTCAGGGGTAGGAACCATGACAGCGGGGGAAACAAAAAACGAGCGTCCATAGAACCAGGCTTCTTCGAGAATGTATTGCAGGGGATAACGGGTAGCACGCTTTTCTACTATCTCATCAAGTTTTTTCAGGTGGTCATCATTTAGCAGTTTGTCCCCATCAAGATACAACTGCAATCTTTCCACATTCAAAATATAGCATAGGATAATTTCAACTTCTGCCAGACCCTGATCAATTCCTGCATCTTCGAGTTTCTGGCTCTGCTTTGCAATCAATAGGGGGAGTTTAATAGGAAGTTGTTTCATAAGTTATAATATTGCTTTCCTAATCGCGTAGAGGGCGGCCTTGTGTCGCCCCTCAACGACGGAGACAAGCCCCGTCGCTACGTGAGTCGAATTGAAACTTAGCAAAATTGATTTTTTAAATAACTTATTATTTGACTTCATTATTTATGATCTCTTTTTAACTGCAGTAAGCCAGCCTGCCAGATATACAAAAGCAACCAAAGAAATCCATCCCCAGCAGACAGCTTTTGTTAAAAAAGGTTCAAACTGAATTGAATGGGGGATAAGATAAATTGCCAGCATCAGAAAAAATCCAACCGATCCTAATGCGCCCAATGTTTTGGACGAGAAAATATTTTTTCCGAATTTACCACGCGTTAAATATCCAAGACCTGCTAAAACTATAAATAATAAATAAACAAACAGGAGTTGTGTTTTATTGTCGGTAGCATCTGTTCCGAATGGAACCCCTTCCCAGATAGTTCCAAAAGCATAGCTGTTCATCATAAATCCGAAAGGATACCCTCCAAGGAAAGCAAATAAAGTTGCCAGGAAGTAGGTAACAACAAGTGATCTGGTTTCAATTTTATTCTGTATGAGTTCAATTCCTTTAATGGTCCCCAATGTAATCAAAAAAACTGTAGCGAACATAAAAAAGATATGCGAATAGAGAACAAGAGGCGGAACATGGCCGATAAATTTCATTACAAAAGGATCGCCCGAAGGGGTTGTAAAACTGGCCAGTCTTCCACCGACATTATCTCGAATTTCAAAATAATATAATTGTCGTCCTCCCTTTTCACCGATACTCAACGTGGTAAAATATATGTTTTCCAAAGAATCATCAGGTTTAAGGATAACTGATCCGAATTTACTGGGATTGGTAGTAAGATCCTGTTCTTTTTTCAACGACCTTAAGACTGGTTTAATCTTCTCGTCATGAGTACTGGTAATTTTTAAAGAAACTTTAAAACCTTCATTTTCAAAAGCACTGGCATTAGCAATATATTCAAAAGTATATCCGTTTTCAGTATGAGAATAAAAATCCGGTTTACCGCGCGAATTGGATTGAGCGATATATAACATCCCAATAGTAATGACAAATGCTAAAACATATCTAAGGACCTTCATTGAATTACTCCATCTTTTGCTGTTGTTTAAGAAGGTTTTCCTGTTCGTATTGGCGAAGAGCATCAATCAGCTCTGTTAAATTGCCTTGTAAAATTTCATTGAGTTTATAAAGGGTCAAACCTATCCGATGATCGGTCACTCGTGACTGAGGGAAATTATATGTTCTGATTTTAGCTGATCGATCTCCGGTCGATATCATAGCTCTGCGGTCAGCATCAATTTTATTCTGATGCTCGCTCATCTTAATATCATACAGGCGCGCTCTAAGCACTTTCATTGCCTTGTTCTTATTCTTAAGCTGTGACTTTTCATCCTGGCATGTAACTACCAGCCCGGTTGGAAAGTGAGTAATGCGGACAGCTGAATCGGTCGTGTTAACCGATTGTCCGCCCGGCCCCGATGAACGATAGACATCAACTTTAATTTCATTTTCCCTGATTTGAATATCAACTTCTTCCGCTTCCGGAAGTACTGCTACAGAAATTGCCGAGGTATGAATTCTTCCCTGGGTTTCGGTAAGAGGCACTCGCTGGACCCGATGTACTCCCGATTCATATTTCATCAGACCATACACTTCATCACCGGAAAGTGAAAAGAATATTTCTTTAAACCCGCCTGAGGACGAAGCATGCCCACCAAGAACTTCAAGTTTCCAGTTTTTACTGTCTGCAAATCGTTGATACATTTTATAAATATCCCCGACAAAAATCCCGGCTTCATCACCGCCGGTCCCAGCCCTGATTTCTACAATTGCCGATTTGTCATCGTTGGGATCGCGGGGAATAAGTAGCAGTTTAAATTCTTGCTCGACATCGCCTAATTGCGCTTCATATGTATCCAGTTCTTCCTGAGCCATCGCAGTCAGTTCTTCGTCTTCATTAGCGGATATTATTTCGCGCGCTTCTTTCAGTCCAATTTTTATCTGGCGGTATTCGCGACCTTTTACCAAAATTGATTCTACATGCAGTCTCTCACGATTCAGTTCAATCATAAGCTTCCGATTAGTAAGTAATTCCGGATCAGACATCTTTTTATCTATCTCATTTAATTTTTCTTCAAATTTTTTAACCAGTTCGAGCATTATTTTACCCTATTTTGTTTACATTTATAGATTACAAAAATCCAAAAGGCTCAGCAAGATTTATGATTTTGATGAAAATAGCTAAGACGAAACAGAACTTTTATCGACGGGGACATCTTTCTGATCGATACCCAGAGCAGCTTTGAGTGCCGCTATACCGACTTCGAGTTGTTCCAATGAAGGTTCTTTGGTCGTGATTTTCTGAAGCCATAGTCCGGGCTGAATCATAATTTTGGTAATTTTATTGTCTCTGGTTTTACCTGAGAGTTTAAGAATTTCATATGATCCGCC
>DAOWMZ010000064.1 GCA_030642845.1 Candidatus Zixiibacteriota bacterium | reverse complement strand
TTGTGCACGAAAAACCCGATAGCCTCCGATAATTACCCCGTCAGGTGCGACAGGTTCAGCCCATTTGATTGTAATCGAACCGCCGTTATCGTTGGGAGTGTCTTTGACACTGATACTTGTAGGAGGTTTAAGAGGAGTAAGATCCGTATTATCCGGTTGTGCCGGTACATCCTGAGCCCATATGGATACGGATAAAACAATAGATATTAATACAATTAAAGAAATTGAGGGAATTCGGGAGATTTTGATACTCAAGATATTCCGGAGCCGTTTCAAACTATATTCCTTTTATTTGACAGTATCAACAACCATTTCAAAAACACACCAAATAAAGACGCACTTACCGACATATATGTCCACAAAAATTCATTCCAAAACAATTATAATTAATTGCTTCGGAAAAAATCAAATTTACCGAGCAAACAGACTCAAGTCAAGCAAAATGTCACGGAGTGACTTTTATAAGTTAGTTGTTTAATTTTTGATGTTCTGCCTGATCTTGTTTCCGTTATACGGGGATGCGATCTGACGCGACTTTTAACTATGAATAAATCCTTATTTATTAACTTTCAATCCATTCATTATGCAACATTGAAAAAACATAACTACTCAAATAACCTGTACCAGTTTTAACTAAATCTCGCAATATTCCATCAAGATGAAAACCAACTTTTTTATAACATGCTATTGCTTGTTTGTTATTTTCCTCAGTAAACAATTGTATACGATGAAAACCATATTCCTTAAAACAGTAGTTCAAGAACATCTTAAGGATTGTTGATCCTATCCCATGGTTTCGCATTTCAGGATTAACGATTAGCTGCTGGATGTGCATACTGTTGTTTTTATTATTTATTATTGAGTGTATCAAACCAACAATTTGATCTGTCTCTTTATCCAATATTTTCATGCCAATTTCATATTGAATTCCATCCTTCACTTTTGACAGCAGTAATTCAAGTTGTTTATCATCGACAGGAACTTTGAAAATATGAAAAATATCAGGATCAATCCAGTTTATGATTTTCGGAAAATCCATTACCTCTAATTGATCGAAATATAGTTTCATTTTAAGTCTCATAATCTTACATCACCTTCTCACACAACCATGCCGCTAAAAATGCTGCCGGGGTGCCGACAGCATATCCCAGCAAAGCCATCAAAATAGAGACCGGAACCAAAACCGGATTATGATGCGCCGCAACAATCGGTGCCGAAGCTGCTCCGCCGATATTTGCTGCCGATGCAATCGCCGCAGTGTGAACATCAACTTTGAAAATCCGTGCTGCCGCTACCAAAAACCCACCATGAATAAATATCCATATATAGGCTCCAAGCAAGAACCAGAAAACCGAGGAATCTAAATTGGACAGATCCGCCTTGGCTCCCATTCTGGCTACAAACAGATAGACCATCGCCATTGCAAAGGCATGAGAACTGGGGATTTTGCTCGCTTTTGTAAATGATAATAATATTCCAATAACAGTAACTATTAAAATCTTATAAGTACCCGTTGAGAAAACCGGCGGCATCGGTTTGACAAATCCAGCCAGGTAGGCAGCTATGGCTGTAGCAGCAAACCCTATCAATATCAAATATAAGAAATGCCTCATTTCCGGTTTCCCTTTATCGGTAATCAATTCTGCGGCAGCTTTTTTGAGAGTCTCAACTCTTGATTTAGGCATTTTAGTAAATTTATTAAACCATCCGGCAAAATTCTTGGAAGCTAACATTATCGGCAGCCATATCAGATAAACAGCATTATCGGCAATAACCGCATAACCAAAAGTAAGCGAGCTTTCATCCAAACCTATTCCTTTACCAACCGCTAACATATTTGCCGTACCCCCTATCCAGCTTCCGGCTAACGCTCCAAACCCTTTCCATACTTCCGGGCCAAGACCATGCTTTACAATCATCAATCCAATAGGCGCTCCAACCACAACCCCCAGCGTACCAAGAAGCATCACAAAAATGCCTTTACCCATCACCCTGATAGTAGCCAAAATATCAACTTCCAGAAGCATAATAACCAGAAACATCGGGAGCACATTATCCCCCATAAAATCATAAACACCTGATTTATTGGGGATTATTCCTGTATTGGATAGAAGAACCGGGACCAGATAAATAAATATCAATGGCGGTAAATAATTAAAGAATTTCCATTTGGTCTTTTTTTCGATAAAGAAGAAAAATGATGTCACCGCAGCCAGAGCAGCCAGAATCCCGGCTGGTGAAGAAATTATTGTATCATGCATCCGATATCCTCCAGAATATTTGGCTTAATGTAATGGCAACCTGTTCAAAAAACAATTTTAATTCACAGATAAATCTGTTTTATATTTTCTCGTTCCAACAGACACACATAGGGGATGTTGATAAAGTCTGTTTTATAAAAAGTACTGTCGTTTCTGTCATTCCCGACCTGATCGGGAATCCATCTACTCATTGAAAAAACTGGATTCCCAGTCAAGCCGGGAATGACACATTGAATGAGATACTGTTTTCACTGGTTTTATTATGCCAGGGTGCCCCACAAGCTTGCTGTGGGATCTTCCACTCATATTCATAATTCTATTACATCCATGTTAATCATTTCTCCCATAGCAAGCTATGGGCCACCAAATGATACACACCTTGCGTGACACACTTAGTGTGCTTATACTTTAAGATGTCTGATGAAATTAAATTAAAAAAAGAATACACCCTTGCAAAATGCTGCAGGCCCGGTCTGGGCGACTCTATTATAGGGTATTACAGTTTTGATAATGTTTTAAAAGTTCATAAAAAAGACTGCCCTAATCTCAATAAAGCTGAACAGGAACGACTTGTCGTATTGGAATGGAATGAAATAACAGAGGCTTCAACTCAATTTGAACCCGATGATGATTATAATCATATAGATGAAAATGACTGGTGTGTGCTTTTGCATCACAGAGAATACGGGGTTGATTACTCATTGTTAGTTGCTCGGAAATTATATATTCCCAAACAGACCGCATTTGACTGTCATAAGAAACTTCGGGATCTGGGCTTGTTAGAAAGAGTGAAACCACTTATTATCCAGTATCGAAAGGGAATTGTTGACAACAAATGGATCAAACACCGCAATCATACTTATTATGACTTGACTGACAAAGGGAATATCTATCTTGATTACTATCTTAAAAACAAATGATCCGAATAATAATATTGACAATCAGAATTTCTTTCTGAAAAAATCTACCATATACCTCATTCTCTCTCATTTTGTAATAGTACTGATCTTTGCTTTTACTCGATTGATTGATGCCGATGAGGGATTCTATCTAATCGCCGCCCAGGAAGTTTGGAATGGCCGGACTTTATATACCGATTTCTTTTTCGCTCAAATGCCCTATCTCCCTTATTTTTTCTCTCCAATATCCGACCATGGTTTTACAACTCTCTTTATTGCCAGAGTGATGGGAGCATTTGCATCATTGTTAACTATCACCCTGTTTGCCCGTATTATTTGTAAAATCAGTATTAATAATTCCGTGCGGACTTCCCTTTTGTTTTTATATGCGTTTAACGCTCTTATTATCACATGGCATCCCCTTGCAAAAACCTATATGTTTACTGACTTTCTTCTCATGTTTTCATTTCTCAGCTATCTATACTACTTGAAAACCCGATCAATAAATATGATCATCGCCATCGCTGTGGCTGTTGGCCTGGCAGTTAATTTCCGCTCGGTATTTGCACCATTGATTATATTTTACGCTGTTGCCATATTCTATAATTCACCAAAAGATAGATTTAAAAACATCACAATATATTTTCTGTGTTAGTGGTTTCTCTTCCAACTCTATATTTGCTGATGCTCAGTCCGGATCATTTTTTCTTTGATAATATCGGATTTCATTTAATGCGCAATGATTGGGTTGGTTTGAGTGAGAGTATTTTGAGCAGAATTTTTACTATTGGAAAACTTATTATCACCCCGCAGATAGTAGTAATATTGTTAGTCATCATTTCTTGTTTACTATATAAAAAGAAAATTGATAGCAAAAGAATCATAAAATTAAAGTGGTATCAATCTCCAACGAAATTAGCCGGATGGATGGCCGTTATAATTACATTTATATATCTTCTTCCAAAACCTATTTTACAGCAATATTTTCTACAGGCAATTCCATTTGCATTAATTGCATCAACCAAAGGGCTGGAATATTTCTTTTCCGAATCCAAAATTAGCTTCTGGAAATTATCAAGAGATTCAATCACAAAGATATTAGCAGTTGTGTATATTATAGGAATAATACCATATATTATTATTTTTATTTTCAGTGTAAGAGAGCAAGACGGTTCTAATAGTCTTTATAATGTTCATCAAATGTGCTCATATATTAAAGAGGAATCTACAAACAAATTAATACTCTCAGAGTGGCCGGCGGTCCCTTTGCTTGCTGAAGTTTCCAATTTGGATGGGTTGGAATTTCTTGGCTTTGAATTCCCCCTGCCTTTAACAAATGAAGAAAGCAGGAAATATCATCTGGCTCTTAATATTGACATCAGAGATAACATTATCGATCAAAAGCCAGATTTTATAGTAGTTAAATACGAACCGGCTATACCGTTAAGACCTGTTATAAAAGAACTATATTACCCGGACACATCATTTGGTAGTTTCAATCTATATCGAAAAAAATAAAATATATTTTTCCTAATTCGTTTGCAAAAGAAACAAAGAGCTACTTTCTTACGTTTAATATAAAATTGAATAATTTTATTAACATATTACTTTCCGAGGTTTCAGATGCGTTCAAAATTATCCGTACTATTTTTATTCACTCTTTGCTTTCTGTTTGTAACCGTTGCTAATGTTGATGCCGGCCGCAGGGTCAGAACATTTGGCAGTGATTCTATCAGCAGTAATGACAATGCTAAAAAACCATCAAAGAATGGTGAAAAACCATTCGATGAGTTGATTAAAGATAGAGTTAAAATCGAAGGTCTTTTCGATTTTTATCATGACACAACCGATAACAGTATGCTGATGGCTGTAAAGCCAAATCAATTCAATACATTTTTCCTCTGTGGCGAGACCAGATCGGGAGCAGAAGGAGCCTTTTTTGACAATGGGTCAATGGGGCGTTCTTTCCCGTTCTATTTCAAACAAGTAGGGAAAAATATTATGATGCTTGAGAAGAATCTCCGTGTCCGGGCAGATTCTACGGCATCATTAGCTAAAGCCCTTGACCGTAGTATTTCTGATCACTTGTTTGCATCAACCCCAGTAAAATCAAAACCGGAAGATTCAACCGAAGCGATTTTGATTGACCCGTCTGATCTATTTATCCGAGATGCCCAGAATCTGGGTTATTTTATGTCAAAAGCAAAAATGGGGATTAGTTTTGACAAAAAGAACAGTTATTTTGAGAAAGTTAAATCATTCCCTGAGAACACTGAAATAGATATTAAACTGCATTATAAAGCATCCAAGCCTTTGAATGCTGCTTCAATGCAAAACCCTTACAGTATGTTTCATACTTTCCATTATTCACTCTCATCAATTCCGAAAACAGATTATGTCCCGCGTATAGCTGATGACCGTGTCGGACATTTCCTGACGATGTATCAGGATTATTCTTCATTAGCAGAACAATCCCCCTATGTTCGTTATGTCCAGCGCTGGAATCTAAAAAAGAAAAATCCAGAGGCTCGCATTTCAGAACCTCTAGAACCAATTGTCTATTGGGTAGAGAATACCGTGCCCGAAGAGTACCGTGATGCTGTTGCCGAAGGAATTGAGTTCTGGAACGCATCATTTGAAAAAATTGGTTTCAGAAATGCCATTGTTGCTAAACAAATGTCTGATACCGCAGACTGGGATCCTGCCGATGTCCGCTACAGCACTATTCGCTGGATTATTCTGCCTGGAGCCAGTTATGCTGTCGGCCCGAGCCGCGCCAATCCGTTTACCGGACAGATATATGATGCCGATGTCCGAGTAGCTGCTGATTTTATCAGGTATATGTTTATCAACATGGAATATTTTATTGAGCCGTTAGCTATGAGTGATGATAATCCGGAACATGATCATGAAATGATAAACACTAATCAACCGGGAGAAGTCTTTTGCAACTATGCCGAAGAATCGGCCAAAGAAGCAGCCTTCGGTTTGATCTATCTTCTCGGTTCGGTTGGTGATTTTGTTGACAAAGATTCTCTTACTAAAGAATATATTCACGCCTATATAGTTGAATTGATTGCTCATGAAGTTGGCCACACCCTGGGATTCCGTCATAATTTCAAAGCCTCTTCAATCTATACTCTGGAACAACTTCAGGACAGAGATTTCACTCGGAAAAACAGTACTACAGGGACAGTAATGGATTATAACCCGCCGAATATCGCCGCCACCGGTGAAAAACAGGGCGAGTTTTATCCTTCGGTTCCGGGACCTTATGATGACTGGGTAATTGAGTATGCCTATTCTGATTTTGGAGCTGAAACGCCTGAAGAAGAACTCCCTCAATTAAAAGCAATCGCTGATAAAGCGGCTGATCCGTTATTGGTTTATGGCTCAGATGAAGATGCCTTTGGCTACAGCACCAAGGGTATCGATCCGCTCTGCAATCTGTTCGATCAGGGTAATGACCCGATTGCATACTGCCAGCACAAACTCAACTTAACTCATGAATTATGGACTAACGCCTACAAAAAATTCGAAAAACCGGGGAAAGGATACCAGGAAATTCTGCGGGCTTTTGTCAGAGGTTGGCGTTCATATTATGAGTCAGCAATGTTTGCAGTCAGATTTGTCGGAGGTATTCATCACAATCGCTATCATGTCGGTGATACTACGGGTGTGCTTCCGTTTACTCCGGTTAAGGCATCTGAACAACGTCGTGCCGTCCAGTTCCTGCGTGATAATGTATTTGCACCCAATGCTTTTAATTTATCCTCCGACCTTCTCAATAAACTTCAGCCGGAACGGTTCTCGGACTTCACCGGCTCTGTCTGGAGAATGCCGCAAATAGATTATCCGATTCATAATCGTGCTCTTAATATCCAAAATATGACTATTAATAATCTATACAATTCATTTGTATTGAATCGCCTCTTGAATAATGTAGAACGTTACAAACCGGGTGAAGATGTTTATACTATGCATGATATGTTCACCGAAGTTCGTCGTTCAATATGGAGTGAGATTGTTGAACTAAGTGATGTCAACAGCTTTCGTCGTCAGTTACAACTGCTCCATTTAAAACGCATTATTGCTATTTATCTTAGTGACTCTATAATTTTCCCCTCTGATGCCCGTACTCTGGCTGCCAATGATTTGGATATAATTGAAAGTGCTATCAAAAACGGAATGGGATCGACAACGGCCAACAGCATGTCAATCGCTCACTACAAAGAAGTACTGCGTCAGATCGAAGCGGCAAAAGGAGCCAAAAGAAGTTACTCGGGAAAATAATTTCATATTCAGGCAATAAATCAAAAGGCGGGAATTTATCCCGTCTTTTTTATTGATAGATTATGATAATATAAATAAAATCTTACAAAGCGCGGATATCATGACAGTGTACGAAAGGAATATTATGAATGATATAATAAGTTTTCTTAATTCTCACGCCTCAGTAAGGCAGTTCACTGAAAAAGAAATAACTGAAAAGGAAGAGAAACTAATCATCACCACTGCCCAGCGTTCCCCCACATCATCCAACTTGCAGGTATATTCTATAATGTGTATTAGGGATGATGCCGAGAAAACATAACTGTCAAAACTAGGCGGCAATCAAAAACTTTTTAAAGAGTCATCACTCTTTTTAGGGTTCTGTGCTGTTCTTCCCCGACTGTACTATACTGAC
>DAOWMZ010000007.1 GCA_030642845.1 Candidatus Zixiibacteriota bacterium | reverse complement strand
GGTCAAAATATCGTTCCGGTTATAGTTGATAAAGGTGAAATTAAAATTGGCTTCGGCGGTGGTTGAGGCTTTTAAATTTATTGCGGCGGTCGCCGCTAAATGGAAATTGTAAATGATAGATTATACATCAGCAGGAATAGACTTTGGACTTATAGCGAGTGAAATATCTCTGCTTGCAGCTGCTTTTATTATTCTTCTGGTTGGTTATTTAAAAGGGATGGAAAAAACTCCCCCGATTATTGCTTTCCTGGGTTTGGTTACAGCGCTTATTTTCAGTATCAATCAATGGGGTGAAAACAGCCAGGGTTTTTTCGGGATGGTCTCCTGTGATAACTTTGGAGTTGCATTTAAAATAATATTCTCTTCCACATCTCTATTGGTTATGTTGCTGGCAGTCAGGTTTATGAACGCCAAGGGGATCAACAAACCTGAATTTTATTCTCTCCTGCTGATATCAACAATGGGTATGATGGTCATGGCTAATACCACTGATTTGGTGGTCATGTTCCTCGGTTTGGAAATTATGTCAATCCCTCTATATGTATTAGCCGGTTTTGCCCGAAGATCATTGGAATCAAATGAAGCCGGTATTAAATATTTTATTATGGGAGCCTTTGCCAGTGCTTTCCTTTTGATGGGTATCGCATTTATCTATGGGGCTTCATCTACAACAGAACTCAGACGAATCATTACTGATTTTAGTTTTATAGAGTCGCAGCATGGCGCATATCTTTATGCGGGGGTTGTGATGGTGCTTATTGGCTTTGGATTTAAAGTCGCTGCCGTGCCGTTCCACAGTTGGGTTCCGGATGTTTATCAGGGTGCGCCAACACCGGTAACTGCCTTTTTCTCGGTAGGTCCTAAAGCAGCAGGGTTCGCTGTATTGATTCGGATTTTCATATTTGGTTTTTCCGGGATGGAAATCATCTCTGAAATATTCTGGGTATTGGCTGTTCTGACTATGACTGTCGGAAATGTATTTGCCTTAAAACAAACCAATATTAAGAGGATGTTAGCTTATTCCTCAATTGCTCATGCCGGTTATCTTTTGATTGCTCTTGCAGTCGGCGGTCAGGAAGCTGTCTCGGCTGCAATCTTCTACATAATTGCCTATACCATATTCAATCTTGGTGGATTTGCAATTGTAACTCTGCTAGAAACGAGATCAGGTTGCAAGTCCAATTTTTCCGAATTACCCGGCTTAGCCAAAGCTAATCCCTACCTCTCGGCAGTATTGGCGCTGTTTATGTTTGCACTAAGCGGATTCCCGCCAACGCTGGGTTTCTTTGGAAAATTTTATCTGTTCTCAGCAGCAATAGAAGCCAACTTTATCTGGTTAGCTGTGATTGGTGTGATGAACTCATTTATTTCTGTGTATTATTATCTGCGTGTTATCAAAGCCAGTTATTTCGAAGAACCTGAAACGACTTTTATTCCGATTACTTATACTCCCTCAATTATGATGGTTGTGGTTATTACTGCGATCGGTACTCTGGGATTAGGCTTTTTCCCACAGCAATTGCTTGAGTTTACGAAAGCGGCAATTATTTCATTTCTGTAAGTATTAGGATTACAAAGAAATACTATTGCAAATAATAGCAGGGGGAAGGACCACCCTTGAAAATATAATCTACTAAAAATACTAAATCAGCAACATTCAAACCATTATCACAATTTACATCACCCGATTTTTCGGGTACC
This sequence comes from Candidatus Zixiibacteriota bacterium, assembly GCA_030642845.1. Taxonomy (GTDB): domain Bacteria; phylum Zixibacteria; class MSB-5A5; order GN15; family FEB-12; genus DAOWMZ01. Next base: position 14,071 of record DAOWMZ010000007.1, on the reverse strand, counting down.
GGAGCCGATCCTCCTTTAAAGAGGAAATCAACCAAAAATACTAAATCAGAAACAAGAATTCCTGGCGAGCCATCGACATTACCAGTTTGAATCCAGACATACTCTGAATTTTCAAACAAGATAGCCTCAAATACTGTAATCTCATGCTCAATTGGTTCATTATTATCGAGATGACTTAATGCCTTGCAGTCTAAATCAGAGACTCCAACCAGGGCAATTTGCTCGAGCCCGCTGGTGCCGATATTTTTATATTGAAAAGTAATATCGCCATTGCGAGTAAGAATAACCTCAAAATCCATTGTTGTATCACCAACCTGATTAAAATTGGCCGGCTGATGCCATTCTATCACACAAGTGTCTTCATAATTGGTATAGAAATAAATCCCGCAATCAGCAACAAAGGCGGTGTCAAAAATCAAATCAGACCATAGCGGAGCAACAAAGGTTTTAAATGGTACTCCCGGAAGTTCAAGATTTGAAAAATATCCGTTAATATTCAAATCCTCTTCCTCGAATGAAATTGCTCCGTTTACCCCAAGATAAACTTCGGTATAGAATGAATCATAAAAATTGAATTCAAACCCGATATCATAAGGGCCGGTGGTTCCATCATCGAGAACATTAGAGCCGGAACCATAATAGAAGGAGAAAGGTATTCTCCAGCCGTTATCAAAAGCGGAAAACCAGTTATAAGTTGGTCCTGAGGGTTCATCAGATGAAACGGAAGTATAGGTAGTGTCATAACAGGGAACTTGCAGAAAGACCGGCAAATATGTAAGTGAATCAAGAATGCCCCCTTCCAGTCCCCAGTTAATTTCAAGAATCCCTTTATAGAACTTAATTCGATCTTCTAACAACGAGGCATCAAGCATAACATCAATTTCGATTGAATCAGCAGCATAAACTATCCCTGATTGAGGGGATACCGTAAGCCAGTTTTCACTTACTTTTGCTAATGAGTCGTTATCAAAAATAGTAAAATCAAAATTATCAATTATCGAGCGATTATGAATCCAAATAGACATCACCGCTTGCTCGCCTTCATCAAGGGTCGTATCCAACATTAGAGGATTAACAAATAATGATGCCGGATCAGTCAGAGTACTAATGGCGGTAAGCAGGTCAGGGCGTGGTCCAATATGTAAAAAAGTATCTCCAAGCTGTGGAGTTCCGGTAGGGACAAGTATATCACGGATTTGATCTGATGTAAGAGGTGTGCCATAGGTAGCTTTATAGTAACCCTGAAGACAGGCAGCCGCTCCGGTAATTATTGGTGAGGCTGATGATGTCCCACTGAAAGAAGAGGTGTAGTATTGGTTCTCATCACCACCACCATCAAACAGACCGCCATATCCGGTAGTATATACACCCGAACCATACCCTTGCAGATTGACTCTTTCACCGTAATTCGAGAAACCCTTTTTCTGAAGGTTATCTGCAGAGGCAGCTTCTGCACCGGCCCCAACGATAATAGCATGGGAATTTCGGTATGTTGTATCAAACAGGGAACCATATATTCCAGCATCATCAAAATCTTCAGCACCATTACCACCGGCTTCGATAACTATAATTCCTTTTGCCCAGGCATATTGGATAGCATCAAAATTATCCTGCCAGTATTCCTCACAAACATATCCTAATTGGTCGGGGCGGGTTTGAAAATTATAATGAGGTCCGGGAGCGTGAAGTTCTATCAAAATAAGATCTCCCGGTTGGAGAGTATCAGCAGCAGTTATGATTGCTTCGCTTACAGAGAGAGTCGCAATCGATATCATTCCAATATCTGCTCCGGGGCATATTCCTGTAACACCATATCCGTTATCACCGGCAATCATTGCACCAATTACTGCTGTTCCATGATTGCGCCAGGATAAATCTTCAATCTGTGAAGGAGTAATAAGTCCTCCAAGAGCTTTGTCCAGATCTTCATGGGTATCTTTCCAACCCCCTTCAATATCAATTATTTTAACTCCTGCACCGTCTCCTCCAGAAAGCGTGTTAGCATAATCAGCATCAACTCCATCAGGTGCAGCTTCACGATAGTCCTGATTGGCTACATAATCAGGGGTGGGAGGGTCAATGTCGCCAGCTGGTTCGGACATTGGTTTATAATATGCAATCTCAACTTCTTTAAGAGCATTAAGTTCATTAATAAGATTTTCAGCTTCCTGATAATCACTGACTTCAATCCGATAATAATTATTAAGATCAGCCAATTCAATTTTATTATTCAGTTGCAATACTTCCCGAGTTAAATCCAATTTTGATTCGGAAACGTTGTTGAACAGCTTTCTCATTCTATCTGTCCCAAGATACATGCTAAGCCTGTTGTTGGGTTCAATCATTGAAGCTGTCCCGCTTTTTGTAATTAGCCTGTCACCTGATTTTCTTACCTCGGAATCATCATGAAACTTAACAACAACATGGGAGATATTAGTATGAGAATTAATTACAGTATTATGCGGTTTTACCGGAATAGTCCTTGGTTCGAGTTTGATAGTATTAGCAGAAACAGGGGTTTGGCTTTTTGTTGCAGCGAAAATATTGCTGAAATAAATAATAAAACAACAAAGAAATATTAGCCCGGATATAGTTAGGTTGTTGTGTCCGGTTTTTATCATTATGCCTCCGGCAAATTTTACTGTTCGCAGATTATACGATCAGGATGTAAGTAATCGTAGAAACAGATGACTATTATATAAATATAATAATAAGTTCAGGAATGTCAATACGATCTCTTTTGGAGATTATCGGCATTTAAAGCTGTTGAACAAGTCTCTTATTATACGCTTAAAGCCGGTGTTTTAATTTGAAGACGGTATTTGCCGTTCACAACAGGTATTTTTATTGGATATTTACCTGAGAAACAACTGCTGCAGAAAGTTGTATCAGGTAAAGATTTCATCCCCAACATACCTTTTAATGTGAGATATCGGAGAGAATCTGCTTTAAGATACTTCTCTATCTCCTTGATGGACATACGGTAACCTATCAGCTCTTCCTTGGTTGGCATATCGACTCCGAAAAAACAGGGAGAAATTATCGGAGGAGAGGATACCCGGAAATGGACCTCTTTGGCTCCTGCTTCCCGGATAAGTTTGACTAATTTTTTTGATGTAGTCCCTCGAACAATTGAATCATCGACTACCACAACTCGTCGGCCATTCAGGACACCTTTGACCGGGTTGAATTTAACTTTTACATCAAGATCACGAGCCTTTTGCTGCGGATCAATAAATGTCCGACCGACATAGTGGTTTCTTATTAAGCCAATTTCAAATTTGATACCGGATTCTTCAGCATATCCTAATGTAGCAGTATTTGCGGAATCGGGAATGCCGATGACGATATCAGCTTCAACCGGATGTTCACGGGCTAACATCCTTCCCAGTCGACGACGGATTTTGTCAACATTTTCTCCAAATACTATTGAGTCAGGTCTTGAAAAATATATATATTCAAAAATACAACTTGCCTTTTTTGCAGTTTTTGATGGAAAATACGATTTCAATCCCTTTTTTGTAATTTCCAAAACTTCCCCCGGTTCAACATCCCTAACATATTTGGCTCCAATAAGATCAAATGCACAGGTCTCTGAGGCTATTACCCAGGCTTTGCGTAATTTTCCTAAAGCAAGAGGTCGGAATCCGCGGGGATCGCGGGCGGCAATAATTGAATCATCGGTTAAAAATACAAGAGAGAAGGCTCCTTTGATTATGCTTAAGGCATCACAAATTCTTCCGATTCCTGTCTTCTTTGAGGATCGTGCTGCAAGATGTAAAACTATTTCAGTATCGGAAGTAGTTTGGAAAATTGATCCTTTGGCATCAAGGCGGGTTCTTAATTCAAGTGAATTGGTTAAGTTTCCGTTGTGGGCAATTGCTGTATAATGAGAGCGGTTAGTCATCAGAAAAGGCTGGATATTTATCAAAGAGGACGCTCCGGTAGTGCTGTAACGGGTATGTCCTATAGCATTATCCCCTGTCAGTTCTTTGAGGATAGCTTTATTGGAGAAAACTTCCGAGACTAATCCCATCCCTTTTTTATAATGAATCTCACCTTTGTTGGATGTAACAATTCCGGCTGATTCCTGTCCCCTGTGCTGTAGAGCATAAAGGCCAGAGTAGGTTAGTTCAGCCGCTTTGGAGTGTCCGAATATCCCAAATATGCCGCATTCATCATGCATCAATAACTCCTCTATTTTTACCGTTTTAAACGGCTTCAGGAAGCACGTAATCTATAGCCTGATTATATAAAAGTCAATAAATAGACGCTATCAATGACATATTATATGAACTAATCTGCAAATAAAACAGGCAATACCTGTGTGTTCAATTTTTGAGCAGATAATTAACTGGATAAATCGTTGATTATATAGTACTTTCCTGCATACTACTTTTGTACCTACGAATAGGGTATTATTATATATAAGGCATTACTTTTGCTTAAAGAGCAGGGTAATGGAGATATTTTGTTGAATAATGATAATAAGAACAGATTTGAAGTATTCAGAGCACTGACTCAAGCTGATTCTAAGGGGATCGGATTTCATAAATTAGCCGAATTAGCCCTGACCCATATTGCTGAGTTAGTCGGGCTTAAAGCTGCTGCTTTGATTGTCTGGGATAAAGATTTCCAGCCTGTTTTTAATGTCACTCATGCTGATGAAGAGTCAGATAAAGACCGCCTGCTCTCGCTTGAAAAAGATATGTACGATAAATTTCGCAGGGATCGCCAACTGGTATCGGCCTATCTATCATTCGGAGGGGAGACAACAATCCATTCCTTTACACTTCCGCTAAAATATCAGGATAATACATTTGGAGCTGTCATTGGTTTGCAGGAAGGGGAGAGGACAATTATTTCCGAAGAAGCATTTCTTGAAACTCTTACAGCTATAGTAGGTCTATATTATACAGCCAGTTCTGGTAGGGCTGGAGACAGTGATCTGGCTTCGATAGAAAAGCGTCTTGAACAGGAGAGATTGAGCGGTATTCATGACACTGCGGTAACAGTCAATCACGAAGTAAATAATCCTCTTCAGGCAATTATAGCCAGTGTGCAATTGCTGTTTATTAATAGTAAGGATATGGACAAAGAACTGGAATCAAAGCTAAAAGTAATCGAAGAAGCTGCTATGAAAATCGGATCGGTTACTAAAAAATTAACCCAGGTGACAGATCCTACCTCTAAAGTTTATCTTGATGGCACCAACATGATTCCCCTTCCCGAAGATGAAAACGAAGACGAGAAATAAGTTAATACTCCATATTATAAATTCTACTTTTCTTTATATAGCCACTCAATTAAATAATTAATCGCCTCTGGATCATTATTGATAATATCCGTTCCGTGATCTTTTCCCTCGTAAACTTTTAGTTCACATTTTTTATTAAGTTTTGATAAATTCACCGAGGAAGTATAAGAATAAGTATCTGCCTTACCTGCATAAATAATACAATCACCATTATATGATTCAAGAGCTTTAGCCGGCTGCAAATCTCTGTAGTTTTCTCCCGGTGACAACATTGCCACTTTTGTCAAACCGTTCATATGTTCATTCAGCATTATAGCAGTGTTTGATCCTATAGAGGCACCAACTACCATAATGTCTTCTGAATTTATTTTATTTGTAGAATCAGAAAGTACTCGATTGATTGAATTTTTAACGTCATATGGATACAGGGCAAAATCATCTCCTGTCATATTTTCCCAGACTAAAATCGAATCATTAAACTTTGTAGATTTGCCATGTCCTCTTAAATCCAGAGCTAATAAATATGGCATAATATTATTGTGGGATAGAGTGTCATTGTCGAGATATTGTTTTAAAATCGATAGGAAGGGATCATAACTTTTATGCGTGTGATTCATCATTGGAAGCAGAACAAGCAATGGTGCTTTTTTATTGTGGTCAGGCTTGCTAAACCAGCTATAAAGATCGAGCCCATCACTTGTAGTGATTTTAATTTCAATTGTTTCCCATTCCGAACTCAGTAGAGTCGATGAATTTAACATTATAATAACTACTAATAAAACACTTAATCTCAATGTTTTCATATTATTGCCTTCCTATTAAATAAATTCCCCAGCGTCGTCAGGAATCTTTCCTGACAGAACTTAGAAACTGTCAGGATAGGAATCCTGACAGCGCAAAAAAAGGGAACCAATAATGGTTCCCCTAAATAAGGTGAATCAACTTTCCCAGAGATACTTAATAATAAAATCCCCCATAATCTTTTCCAAATTACCCATATGGTTTTTATAGCTCTCCATGTCTTTTTCATTACAACATTTCTGCATGAGTATTGTAAGCATTAACATGTTTTTAAATGACTGCGTGATTTCAGGTTCGTATTCTTTGAGTTCATTTGGTATTGTTTCAGGGGTCAAATGCTTAAGTTTCATTAACAATGTTTCAGTTGAACCAATTATACCATCCATATTGTTATTTGGGAGATGCTCTTTTAAAATAATATTACAGGTGATCCCTGCTCCTTCAAATTGAGGATATTGAATAGGTATAAGAGCAGAGGCTGTTGATTCAAAAATTTCATGAAGGATAGGCATTAGTTCGTAAACTTTTTCTTTATTATTATCCTTAGCTGCTTTGGCATATTCTTTTACAATCTTTTCAAATTCTTTTCGTCTTTCAATAAACAGATTGTTTCTTCTCTCACTTCTAGTGCTCGGAGTAATGTTCTTTATACCTTTAAATAATTTCTTAAACTTTGGACCAGCTTCAAAAAGATCTGCAAAGTTACTGTCCGGCCAGGCAACATGCCAGGTTGGAGCCATGATCTCATGAAAAGCACCAAAGGGATCATGCCCCAAATCTGCAGCTCTATCAGACGGGCAGGATTTTTCATCGGCATTGGTAAAATTAAATATCAATAATCCAAGTGATATTACTAAAAGAATTATTTTCATGTTACCTCTCTCCTTTTATATAAAAAAACAGACTTTTAAATTACATTTTTCTCATTGGTTATAGCACCAACTCTGAATCTTTTTGGTGAAAGGGGAGTTATATCAACCGATGGCTTTTTACTTGCAATAATTTCCGACGTTACTAATCCGGCGGCAGGAGCCTGCATAAATCCATGTCCGGAAAAACCTGTGCAATGGAATATCCCTTTTATTTTGGAATCCCAGCCAATTATGGCATGATGATCAGGAGTGGTTTCATATAGACCGGCCCACTGGTTGGCAATTTCCGCTTCTTCCAATTGAGGTATTCTATCTAAAGCTTTTTCAAGGATGGCGTCGGTATAATCCGGGTCGATTGAAATATCAAAAGAAGGTTCAACGGATTTATCCGCCCAGCCTAAAAGCATCCCTTTTGATTCTTTATGAAAATAGAGGCCGGATTTCACATCCACGACCATCGGGAAGAACGGTTTAACAAAATCCAATTCACCGGTAGTTACAATCTGCCGTTTAATTGGCTCCACCGGAATATTAACTCCATACATTTGTCCAATCAGCTTTGTTTGTGGACCTGTACAGTTTATGACTAATGGAGTTTCAATATTCCCCTGAGATGTTTTTAATAATTTAACAGCATCATTATTAGTTTCTATCCCGGTAACTTCAGTTTCAAAAGCTATTTCCACACCCATCTTGCGTGCGGCATGTTCGTACCCTGATAAAAACTCATGCGGGTCACCAAGTCCATCATTTGGACAGAAAGTGGCAAATTGAATTCCATCCAGACTTACATGGGGGGCATATTGAGGAACATCATCCGGTTTTAGCATCTGAACATTAAGGCCTAATGACTTTTGTAATTCATAATCTCTGGTAAATTGTGTGACTTCTTCATCTGTTTGAAGCAGGAACATATAACCAACTTGATCGAAAAGAGCTTTTGAGCTAGTATCGTCTTCAAACTGTCTAAATAATTTTTCGGAAAGCATAGACATTTCTATGTTGACTTTAGTTGAGAACTGAGCTCGGATTCCACCTGCTGCTTTAGATGTAGCCCCTGAACCAAGAAACGGCTCTTTTTCTACAACAATAATATTGCCCATTTTTTCGCGAGCCAAATAAAAAGCAACTGATAATCCGATAATTCCACCACCAATGATGACTGCATCAGCCTGTCCACGCATATACGAACCTCAATAATTAAAAGCCTAATTCGTGAATATTTTCACTATGAAAATATATAAATAAGGGGTGAAGTCAAGACAAATTGCTCTTTCATTTTTATGGCTAATATCTGAATTGCATATTTACTTCTTGCAATAATGTAAAAAAACGATAGATTCGGCATACTATGCAACTACCTGTTATTGACAAAATATTTAAAAAAATACAACCGTCGGAAACAAATGTCCTGATTCTGATGTCGATTATTGTTGGTTTAGCGACTTCTTTGGGAGCGGTAGGTTTTATAAAACTTTTAGAATTTTTTAATGGTCTGTTCTTTGGACTTTCTGATCAAGTCCTTGCTGCCCAGCTTCCCGATTTAGGTATTAAATGGTGGCTTCCAGTAATTCCCATGGTCGGGGGATTATTGGTTGGACCGATTGTCTATAAATTTGCTAAAGAAGCCAAAGGGCATGGAGTCCCGGAAGTGATGAACGCTGTTGCTCGTTTAGGCGGAATCATCAGGCCGCGAGTAGCTGTGGCTAAAACTATCGCCTCAGCTATCTGTATCGGATCAGGCGGGTCGGCTGGACGTGAAGGTCCGATTGTTCAAATAGGTTCTGCGATTGGATCAACTCTCGGACAAATGTTCAGAATGTCCGGTGACAGGGTGAAAATCCTGGTTGGGTGCGGAGCTGCCGCAGGTATTTCTTCAATCTTTAACGCACCTATTGCAGGAGTTATATTCTCTCTGGAAATTATTCTGGGTGATTTTGCCATTACTACTTTCTCCCCGGTTATTTTATCCTCGGTTGTTGCGTCAGTGGTGAGCCGTTCAATTTTGGGTGATCATCCTGCATTTAGCATACCCGAATATTCTCTGGTTTCTGCCTGGGAAATGCCTCTATACATGATTATGGGTCTGTCTCTTGGCTGGGCCGGTGTCGGTTTTACTCGAATACTAAGTCTTTTTGAAGATTTATTCGACAAATTAAAAATGTCCCCGATGTTAAAACCGGCTCTGGGCGGATTGCTTCTCGGGTGTATTGCAATGTTTTATCCTCAGGTTTTAGCTGATGGTTATGAGACCATTAAACTGACTCTTGAGGGGCAATTAGGATTAACACTCTTATTGATTTTAATTGTTATGAAAATAGCAGCGACATCATTAACCTTAGGTTCCGGAAATTCCGGAGGTATTTTTGCTCCAGCTCTTTTTATGGGAGCGGTTGCCGGTGGGGCTTTTGGAATATTGGTCCATACTATCTTTCCGGATGTCACTGCTACTCCGGGTGCATACGCTCTGGTGGGGATGGCCGGGATGGTTGCGGCTACAACCCACGCTCCGATAACAGCCCTTTTAATTATATTTGAAATGACCTCAGATTATAGAATTATTTTGCCCTTAATGGTAACTGTTGTATTCTCTGCATTATTTGCCCGAAAATTATTCCCTCACTCTATTTATACCGTTAAGCTGATAAGGAAAGGGATTGATATTAGGAGTGGTAAAGATGTCAATGTCCTTAGATCACATAAGGTAGCCGAGATTATGGATGAAACTTTTGAAAAAATACGGCTCTCAACATCTTTGCAGGAAATATTATTGCGAGTAGAACAGGGCAGTGATTCCTATTTCGTCGTTGTCAACAAAGAGGATTCTATACAGGGGGTGATCTCTTTTCAGGATTTAAGATCATTATTAAGCCAGCACTCTTTAGATAATTTGGTAATTGCTAAAGACCTGGTTCAGGAAGAAACTGTAGTTGTAAATTATGATGATGATCTTGAACAAGCTTTTAAATTATTCGGTATTAAAGATCTCAAAATGATTCCTGTTATAAATAAATATGACAACGATAAAGTAATAGGCGTTCTTCGTCGGGAAGACTTGATCGATTATTACAACAAACAGCTTATCGATACTCTCAGGCGATAAATCGCTATTTTTTAAAAATATCCTTATCCCTCAATTTGGATAGGATAAACAACCTTGCACTTGTAATAGCTCTTGTATAAATTTAATTATGTCTGATTATGCCAAGCTTAGAAGTGACTTAGTTGCCTCTACTGCAGAAATTGACGGTGTGACCGTCTGTAATATAAAAGATCCGATAACGGGAAGCTACTTTCGACTTCGTGAACCGGAGTACTGGCTAATCAGGCAGCTTGACGGAAAGACCCCCTATGAAGAAGTTGCGAATAGATTTCGAGAAAAGTTTAATCTTAATATTGATGCAGAAGCGGTAAAAAAATTTGTAACTCTGCTTGAGAAGTTATTTTTCCTGGATGATGGCCGGGCTGAACAAGCAACTTCCCGGGCCAGCTACAATGCTGCTCGTGGAAAGACCTTTTTCTCCAAACTTTTATTTATCAAGCTGAAAGGTTTTAATCCGGGTCGATTCCTGGACTGGTTGACATCGCTGTATAGTCCGTTTCATAGTAAATTCTGGTTTGGCGTTACAATGCTGTTAATCTTTCTTGGATTTTTGGTGATGGCTGCTAATTCTCAATATTTCTATATCGATTTAGGAGATCTTTACAGTATCAGCTCAATACTTGTAATAGTAATCTCTCTTTTTATAATTATCAGCTTTCATGAATTTGCTCATGCTGTAGTCTGCCGGTACTATGGGGGAGAGGTGCGAGAGATTGGATTCCTGTTATTATATTTCCAGCCATGCTTTTACTCTGATCTTTCCGATGCCTGGTTATTCAAAAAGAAATCTCATCGTCTGGCAGTTACATTTGCTGGACCGGTTATGCAATTATTATTATTTGCCCTGGCAGTATTTCTATGGCGAGTTACTGTGCCCGGTATTTTTATAAACGAAGTTGCCCGGGTTATTGTAGTTGTTTGCTGGGTGACAATGCTCTTTAATTTTAATCCCCTGATAAAACTCGACGGCTATTATCTACTTTCGGATTGGGTTGATATTCCCAATTTGCGAAAGAAAGCATTTGATTACTTAGGGTCTGTTTTCAAGAGAAACATTCTGGGCTGGCCCATTGATAAAATTGAAATTCCAGAAAGAAAACGCAGAATATATCTTTATTACTCTCTCTTTGCTTTAGCATATTCACTGTTTTTGCTGGTTTACCTGTTTGTAATTGCAGCAAAGTTCTTACTTGCCAAGACTGGCGGATGGGGCTTACTTATATTTACGGTAGTTATTATTTATGCTTTAAGATCTGGTATTTTTGAATTATTAAAGGGATTGATTAAGCATTTTAAATATAAGAGGACGGAGATGAAAAAACCTTCTAAGATTATAATTTATCTAATTGCCCTTGGCAGTTTTGCTATCGGTTTTTTTGCCGTACCTTTACCGCATCGTGTATCAGGCGAGGTTGATGTTCGTCCGATTACAGAATTTACTCTACTTCTGAACGAGTTCGGATTGTTGGAAAGTAAGATTACTCGACGTGGAGCAGACCCGGGAAACAAAACCAATTATCTTCAGATGACCTCCAATGAAATGGCTTCACTGCAGTTAATTCCTTTTGTCAAAGATGGTCAGAGGGTTGACATTGATGATACTCTTGCCATTTTGATATCCAATCAGGTGACCAAAGAGATAATCGCCAATATTGCTGAGTTAGATAAATTTGAGGGACAATTAGCTCTCCTTAAATCACCTCCCAAACCGGAAGAGATCAACGAAGCCGATGCCCAGGTTGAAGCGGCTGAATTTAATCTGGTTAAACTTAAAAAAGATCTGACTCGTGTTCAGGAGTTGTTCCAAAAGAATCTAACTTCAAAGGAGGAATATGATAGAATTCAATCCGAAGTTAAAATTGCTGAAGCTGAAGTAGCCAATAAAACTGCACGACTCAATTTATTAAAATCCCCTCCCAAACCTGAGGAAGAAGCGGTCATCAGAGCTGAGATAAACAAGCAGAAAGCAAAAGTTGATTTTCTTGAAAAGCAAAAAGAAGCTCAATCTGTCAACGCTCCTATTAGTGGGATTATAAAAGTTCATGATAGCAACAGTGAAGGTTTTCTTTCGATCATGGATTCACGCCAGATTGAAATACTTGTTCCGGTTCCTGATTTCAATATTAAATTGATTGAGCTTAACCAGCCTGTAATATTAAAACTTCGGTCTTATCCTGATCATACTTTTAAAGGCTATGTGGCTCATATACCACTCTCTGCTAACATTTATAATAACCAGGCATATTTCCCGATTTCGGTAATTGTGGAAAATGAAGACAATTTGCTCCAGAAAGGGATGACCGGTTATGCCAAAATTGAGATCGGGGATTCTTCATTATATAAAATGACATTAAGGAAAATGATGTCATTTATCCGTGTCGAGTTCTGGTCGTGGTGGTAAAATAGTTCCAACGCGGAAATAATTTCCGCATTCTGTTCGTATTCCTAAATTATTTTAAATTATTTTCATATTCTTTGAATACTTCTTGGTATTCTTACGTTTATAATTATATTGAAAATAACAATGTTGAAAAAAATATACTCTCTTTTAAAGTTTGAGAGTATATGTATGTGTCTTAATTAGGAGGTGTTACCTATGATTAATTACGAGCTCTCTTTGGAAGTCCTAGAGGCACGTATCGCACCAATCGGTCTGAGCCAGGGTGGCCAGTTCCAAATTGGTCCGTAAGTTAGTCTCTAGACTAGCTGATCTTAGGGCAGTCCGCCTAGGCGGACTGCCTTTTTTTATTATCTAAGTGACTGTCTGCATTTTAAATTTGTTAATCTCGGAAAGTAGAGAACGAATAATCTCATGGTTCTGGAATATTATTTTATCTTCATCGGTAAGCAAGCCGGATGAAATTTGCTGAGTAAGCTTCATCCCTTTTTTGTAACAATCAAAACAGGCTTCATATTCCCCTTTAGTTAATTGGATTTTACCTAATAGGATATTAGCCCTTATCATTTCAGGAATTAAATTTGAGAGAATAGCTTTTTGCGAAGCCTTATTTGCATAATCAAAAGCTTTGTCATGTTTATTATTTTGAAAATAATACTCAGCAAGGTTTATCTGAATTTCAGCAATTTCAACATCTTCCATCATGCTGTGCAAGTCTCTCTCAATCTCTTCAACAATATTTTGGGTCTCAACATTAGCCTTGGAATTTAAATTGTTGCTGAGCATATTGTTTTTGATTAAGATCTTTTCACGATTCAGAGACAACTCATCTGTTAACGAGAGTGCCTGTTTAATAATTTCGGGCGTATTATTAATTTTTGTTAAAATCAAAAGTGAGTTCAATTTTTCCGGACGATTATTAATTTCTTCTGCAAGAGATATTGCTTCAATAATGATATTTTCTGCATTTATATTATCACCTATAGCTAAACGAATAGAAGCGCGTGCATTCATAAGAATTATTTTAAGGTTTTTGTTATCAGAACTGTCAATTATTTCTTTAACTGTTGCTAAACACTTTTCTGCCTGTCCGAATTGTCCCATGCGTCGAAGGACAGTAGCCATATTCAACTGGAATATTCCAAAATGGTTTTTATCACCCACCTGATCAGAGATTAAAATACCCTCTTTGAGATAACTTAAAGATTCTTTTAGTTGCCCAGCGGTTATCATTAAAGTGGTAAGATTTTCAAGATTATATAAAATTTCCTTTTTGTTTCCAACTTGTCGGTTTAATTCGAGTGATTCAGTTAGGCTGTTTACTGCCTTATAGTGATCTCCACTGCTATGAAAACAATAACCAAGATTATTAAGGGTGCGAGCGATCTCAACTTTGTTCCCAATTTCTTTTTTGAGTTTAAGAGAGAGATTAAGTATTCTAATACCCCTTTTGAAATCCCCTTTAAGGGCGTAGATTGAAGCTATGTTACTAAGAGTCGAGGCTATGTCTTCAACAATAACGAGACGTCTTTGGATTTTCAGTGCCTTGCGATAATTTTGTAGAGCCTTATTTAGATCACTTGCAATCCAGTATATATTGCCCATATTATTAAGAGTATGAGAAATTTCTAACTCATCAT